>NZ_AYYA01000029.1:0-53646 GCF_000511065.1 Psychrobacter sp. TB67 | reverse complement strand
CGCTTTTGACATCTAAGGGCGCTATGTAAGTTACCCCCTGCCTTTTTGTCAGTATAGATGTGTTGATATATCGATTCATGGCTTGGGACCTCTTGCCAACCCAGCATTCTCAGTCGCCCTGTGATTTGCTCAGGTGAGTAGTGCTTGCTGAGTAGATGATCAATATAGCACCAGCCAAAGCGGCTGATCTGTGAGCTATTCACAACTTTGCGCGCGTTTGCCAATCGATGGGCTTGTTTGGGGCGATAACCCCTTTGTCCTATGTTTCGCTTTATCTCTCGACTCACCGTTGATTTATGACAGCCAATAATTCTAGCTATTTCACTGAGACTCTTTTTAGCTTGCAATAGCGCTGATATTTGATATCTTTGCTCTTGGGTAAGATGTGTATAGTGTTTCATAACGTTCTGATATGTAGGAGTTGAAGTTTGAAATGCAACACGGCACATCTTACTCTTCAACTCATTCTTTTAAAACGTTGCACTTCTTATTTGAATCTAGGGAATAATAAATGTCATGTAGTGATATAAAATAAACTGGTCGGCATAGAGGTGCAAGTGCAAGTCATTGGCCAAATAAAGCGAATATCATGACAAGGATAATGAGGTCATTAACTCAACACCTTTAGCACAACAGCCAAACAAAAGGGAGAACTGCAATAACAGTCCTCCCTTTTTTCTATCTTATCCATTTATCGTATCAAGAATGACTAAATCAATCTTAGTTAACAGTAGCTGCTGCTTCGTTCGGCGCAGTAGCAGTAACTGGTAGCGCTTGAGCGGCTTTAGCGGGCTTGTCTGATAAAGAGTAAATATAAGCAGCAAGTAGCATGATACGCTCATTACCTAGCTTGGTTTCCCACTGCGGCATAACACCAGCACGACCATAACGTAGTGTATTTCGTACCGTTTCGCGATCGCCGCCATACAGCCAGATATTATCAGTCAAGTTAGGTGCACCTGCTGAGATCATTCCTTTACCATCTTTATCATGGCACAAGGCACAATTTTGCTGAAAGATTGCACTGCCTTGAGCGACCAAAGTTTGATCGAGCTTGCCGTTATCTTTGCTACCGTTGTTAGCAGATAGTGATAGTACATACTCTGACGCTGCACGCACGCCATCTTCACCGATCTGATCGCGCCATGCTGGCATACCACCAACGCGGCCATTGTGTAGCGTCGTCAAGATGTTTTGTGCTTCACCACCGTACAGCCAGTCGTTATCAGTCAAGTTCGGATAACCCGTTGCACCTTTCGCATTAGAACCATGGCATACCGAGCAGTTCTGTAAGAACAAACGGCTACCAACTTTCAACGCATTTGGGTTTTCAGAGAGCTTTTCAACATAAGGCGCAAGCTCTGCAATTTTTCCATCGATCTGCGTTTGCAAATCTGCAGGTGGTGTTTCACTACGGCGCATTGTTGCTTGCAAATCATTGAGTGTACCTAGCGTTTGAGCAGCTCCGGCAGCGTTTGCTTTAACCAAAATACTTTTTTCAAAGTTATCCGTAAATACTTTGTTGTTCTGTTCAAGTTCACTGTTTAGCTCATTGTGCGAGGTCCAAGGTACCGTTTCGCCATCGACTTCTACTGTGGTAATACCGTCCCAATGCTTAGGGAACATGGCTGGGAAAAACACCCAGTAAGCGATGCCCCAGACGATTGAGCCAAAAAATATCACTAACCACCACTTGGGCAGGGGTTTGTCGTATTCTCGGATGCCATCGTATTCATGGCCTGTTGTACCGTCTTCTTCTACTTCTGGCTTGTACTTTAGAACCATCAAAAGGACGCCAAGAATAAATAGCCAACAAGCAAAACTAAATACAGTGATCCAAGAACTCCAAAAAAATGTCATCGTTTATCCTTATTGCGCTGCTCTTCAGACAGAGACTTTATATCCTCGTCATCAAGCGCAAGTTGTGCATCTTCTTCGAAGCGTTTTTTGTTTTTTGGCGAATACGCCCACCATGCAACGCCTACAAAGGCAACAAAGGCAGAAACGGTCGCAATTGTTTGTAATTCACCAATACCCATTAGCGCTGTCCTTCCATTGCAGTACCCAACTGTTGGAGATAGGCGACCAAAGCATCAAGCTCAGTGGCACCAAGCACCGCATCAGGAGCACCTTCGATATCTTCTTCAGTGTAAGGTACACCAAAGCGATCACGGAATAGACGCATCTTAGTTTGAACGTTTGTACCATTCACCTCATTGGTCGCAAGCCACGGGAAACCAGGCATCACAGACTCAGGAACTAATGAACGTGGCGCAATAAGATGCTGCTTTTGCCAGTCTTCTGAATAGCGTCCACCAACACGTGCTAGATCTGGTCCAGTACGTTTTGAGCCCCATAAGAATGGGTGATCCCACGTAGATTCAGCAGCGCGTGAATAAGGTCCATAACGTTCAACCTCAGCACGTAGTGGGCGAACCATCTGCGTGTGACAAACGTGACAACCTTCACGAATATAAATATCACGACCTTCGAATTCAAGCGCAGTCCATGGCTCCATAGCAGGTAGCGGCGCGTTCACACCACCGTCTTCTGGACCCTTGTTATCATAAATCAGCGGTACGATTTCAACGAGTGTTGCAAAACTAATCGCAATAACGATACCGATGACCAACAGGCCTGTATTTTTTTCAATAATTTCATGCGGTGTACCAGCCATGATCGCTCCTTATACGTTAGCTGTCGAGGTATCGACACTAGGTTCATGATCCGTTGGATCAGCGACATCTACAGGCTTACCTTCTGGCATCTTGAGTGTTTTATAGCAGTTATAAGCCATCACAAACATACCTGACACATACAAGAATCCACCAAAAGCACGCCCGATATATGGGAAATGCGAGAACTCAACTGTATCAACGAAGCTGTATACCAAAGTACCATCTGGATTAGTAGCCAACCACATCATGCCTTGACCAATACCTGAGATCCACATTGATACGATGTAAAAGATAGTACCTGCAGTCGCTAGCCAGAAATGGGTGGTGATTAAGCTGATAGAGTACATTTTTGGTTTGTTATAAATACGTGGTAATAGTACATATAGCGAACCAATGGTAATCATACCTACCCAACCAAGCGCGCCTGAGTGTACGTGACCGACTGTCCAATCCGTATTATGCGATAGCGCATTAACGGTTTTAATAGACATCATTGGGCCTTCGAACGTCGACATTGCGTAGAATGACAATGCTACGATCATAAAGCGAATGATTGGATCGGTACGTAACTTATCCCAACTACCAGATAGCGTCAATACACCGTTAATCATACCACCCCAAGAGGGTGCAAATAAGATGATTGAGAATACCATTGCTAATGACTGCGTCCAATCAGGAAGCGCTGAATAATGCAAATGGTGACCACCAGCCCACATATAAGATGCAATCAATGCCCAAAAGTGAACGATAGACAAACGATACGAATAAATAGGACGACCAATCTGTACTGGAACGAAGTAATACATCATCCCAAGGAAGGCTGCCGTCAAGTAAAAACCTACCGCGTTATGTCCGTACCACCATTGCACCATCGCATCAGTTGCACCGCCAAATAGCGAATAAGATTTGAACGCGCTAACCGGAATCGCCATGCTGTTTACGATATGTAGTAATGCAATCGTAATAATAAAAGCGGCAAAGAACCAGTTGGCCACATAAATATGTGAGGTTTTGCGTTTGATGAGTGTCCCGAAGAAAACAATGGCATAAGATATCCATACCAGAGCAATCAAAATATCGATTGGCCACTCAAGCTCAGCGTATTCCTTAGTCGAGGTCAAGCCTAGAGGAAGGGTGATAACGGCAGAGACGATAACCGCTTGCCAACCCCAAAAGGTAAACCAAGCCAAATAAGGGGCAAATAGCCTTGTCTTACAGGTGCGCTGAACAATATAGTAAGACGTTGCGAACAGGGCAGAGCCACCGAAAGCAAAAATCACTGCATTGGTATGTAGCGGTCTTAAACGACTAAATGTCAGCCATGGGATGTCAAAGTTAAGCGCTGGCCATGCCAACTGTGAAGCAATGAACACGCCAAGGCTCATGCCGACGATGCCCCATACCACGGCCATTATCGTAAAAAATCTTACGATGGTAATTTCATACTCACGGTCAACTGGGGCGACTGCTGTGTTTTGTAAACTCATTGGATGATTCCTTTACAGCCCGAATTATCAACAGAATTAACTAACTCTCCGCATTATCTGCAGCAACCATACTGGTGCAGGCAGATAGTCATCGCGGTACATGCTGTCTCTTGACTCAATTATTATCTTAAGGTTATTAACTATCAAGCTAAGCTTCCACTCAGTATCAGTTGATGCAAAGAGGAAGAGGGTAGCGCTAGGAACATGCAGCGCTTACAGCCAGTTGATAGTAGGATTGTTAATAACTCGTTAAGGTAAATAAGGAGTGACACCGTATAGAAGCATCAAACATCTAGTGATATTAAGGATTTATCTTAATTATTACTGAAAACAACAGCAATAACGAAGATAGACACTGATATCCATCTGGTCGTAAAACAGCATGGACCATTGATGTATGCTAGCGGTGGCTGACAAAAAAACAGGTTAACGTAATGTTTAGTTAAAACTCCCGACTCTGTTTAAGGGTATTGTAACGCAATCCTAATTAAATATCATCAGAACTATGCGGCAAAATACAAACTCTTTGGTAAAAATCTGCGTAGGCAACTTATTATTGCTACGCTATCAGCCTATTTTATACCCAATTTTAAGACTATTCTAGAGGGCAGAATCCTATGAATCATAGGGTATAAGTACAAAATATAGAGAAGTTTTTGTAACAATGGCAACATTAGCCTTATAAATAGGTTTTACTTATCGGTAAATCGCCCCTTATAATGAGATTGAAAAGTATCGACAGTAGTTTCCTACGCATTGTTATAATAACGATGACACAATAACGATTTTAATCATTTGAATACGATTGGGCGGCAGTAAGCAGTAATTGATACGGTTAGCCTAGCACCCTATTCATTAAGGACAATAATATGGCAGTTTTTTTGACAGATGCATGGTTTGATGACGTTGAGAAGTTAGGTAGCGAAGCTGGTGAGCTAAATTTGCCACCCGCGCTGGCTAATATGGTTATCAACCTAAAAGTGTCTGACACCGATGGAGATATCGAAGCCAACTTTGCTGATGGCCTATTGCATCGCGGCTTAAATGATAATGCGACCACCACATTATTGCTTGACCGTAGTATCTTGCAATCAATCATTACCGACTTTGATACCAACGAAATCATGGGCGCATTTATGAGTGGTAAAATTCGCGTTGAAGGCGATATGTCACAATTGATGGCGGTACAAACGGCACGTCCAAGTGCTGAGCAAAAAGAATTGTACAAACGTGTCAAATCTATGACGACGATGGCTTAACGGCTTAAGTCTATATCTTTCACTTTTTCAATTGATTTTTTTTATCGATATTGTCTAAGCAAAGCACAAAAAAGCTCCTAATTTTATATTAGGAGCTTTTTTACGAATGATAATATGAGTAAGAAGAAGTAATTGTCGCAATGAATGCCTAGCGATGCTGCTTACTTAGACTATTTAAATTAATTAAACGACTTAAGTTTCTTGAATGTTTAGCTGGCTTTTGATGCCGCCGTCGCATCTTGTGACTTTTGGTTTTCTTTATACATCGCTGCCTGTAGCCAGACATTCGCTTGTACATAGTCATGTACGTTAATAGAAGCAGTCTCTGTCGTATTGAGCGCACCAATACGCACCACGAATGGATCGGCGTCTTGTTCACGTAGTATTACCACATCAAACAAGATAATGGGCTTGCCATTAAAGAGGGTTTCTTGCTTGCCAAGTACTTGACCTTGGCACCATGCCTCGTCTTCTTGTCCCAGAGTATCACCGAACAAATAAGCACACATATGACCTAGGTTAATCTCGACTGGCGCCATTTGTTCTTTGGTCTCAGGCTTCCACTCTTTGATTTGCTCTTGTAGATCATCCGGTATTTGACCATCATTGGCGGCGACGATATCGTTAAAGGCACGATGGTAGCGAATGGCTTCTTGATCTTCTACCATAATAACTTCGTGCTGCTCGCTTAGCTTGATTTCATGTGCCCAAGCACTAAAATTCACGAAGTAAGACGTATCGCGTTGATACAAATGACGGTTGGCGGTATAAAGCTGGTCAAAGGCATAAATAATACTGCCGTCAGCCGTGCGCAAACGCAGTACTGCGTCGTGTGAGTTGTCGTTGGCAATGATACGCTCGATTTTGCAATGTAGCCCATAAGGACTGTCGACACATGGATAGGCGTTGATAAAGCATTCGGGCTTACCGTCTTTCATCGCCAGCACTTGGTTGATGTGGCAAGGTTGGTCTTCAGATAGCAACAAGCAACTGTCTTTGGCGCTGACGTTGGGGTTGAGACCTTTCGGCATGGCCGCCTTTTCGATCATCTTTTGCAGCCACTCTGGCACATCATGACTCATATCATCGGTTAAAATACGCCAATGATCGGCATGACCGGCAGCTTGCTCGTCAGATAAGGTGATTTTGGTAGGAGATTGGATGTTTTTATATTGATAATTAATGGTCATGAAAATACTCAAACTTAAGTCAGCGATGAGGTTTGGACCTAACGCTGACATTGCTCATCTAGCATCCAATATTTATAATCATTGGTCTAAGATAGCTAGCAATGTCGGCAGTATAGGGTCAGCAAACAACAAGGAGGGGTTATTGACAATTGTCCTTAGCATACAATATATAGGTATAGACGCAAGTAATAGCAAGCCCCTCATAAAAAATAATAACAAAACCCGGTTTTTTGGCAAAAAATACGCGCAGTTTTTGCTAATGACTGGCACATATCCGCCAAATTGTGTCAAACTAGCTCCCTTTTGATGGCCAAATTTGGCCTGTTTTAAACCCTATTTTTGTGTTCAATTTATATGTTGGTATGGCAGGCGCACTCTATAGGGCGTTTGTCGCTGCTCGTTTTGGCGCATATAAAAGTCGCACGTAGATAAGATAAAGAGTTTGAATATGTTTCGTCCTTTAGCGTTATTTATCGGCTTACGATACACCCGAGCAGAGCGTAGTAATGGCTTTATCTCCTTTATATCGCTGATCTCGATGATAGGTTTGACCCTTGGGGTTGCCGTATTGATTACGGTTTTGTCGGTGATGAATGGTTTTGACCGTGAGTTAAAGACCCGTATTTTGGGCATGGTGCCGCAAGCAACCGTTATCTCAACCGAGGTGATTGGTGATTGGGAGCAATTGGCTGATCGTATTAAAGAAGATCCAGAAGTCGCTGCCGTCGCGCCCTTTATTCAGCTGCAAGGCATGCTGACCTCGAATGGTCAAGTGGCAGGTATCATGGTCACTGGTGTCGATCCTCAGTACGAAAAAAACGTCTCGATCATTAACGATCACATGACTGAAGGCAGTATCGATACTCTACAAGCGGGTGATTTCAGTATTGTGCTGGGTGAAGAGATGGTGCAATCGTTGGGCTTGAGCATCGGTGATAAGGTGACTTTGGTGTTGCCAGAAGCATCGCCATCACCGGCTGGTGTGATACCGCGCTTTAAGCGTTTTACCTTGACGGGTATTTTCAGTATCAGCCCAGAAGTGGACAGCCTCATGGCCTTTATCCCGATGAGTGATGCCGGTAAGTTGCTCCGCCTCCCCGATGGCGCTCAAGGTATCCGTATGAAGCTAAACGATATCTTTACCGCGCCCATTGCTGCCCAAAAAGCGGCTGCGATTGCTCCTGATCGCCTCTATCCGAATGACTGGACGCAAACGCACGGCAATCTATTTGGGGCGATCCAAATGGAAAAAGCCATGGTCGGGTTGCTACTGTTCTTAATCATCCTAGTGGCAGCATTTAATATTGTCTCAAGTCTGGTCATGCTGGTCACCGATAAAAAAGCTGATATTGCGATTCTAAAGACTTTTGGGGCATCTCCTCGTCTGATTACACAGGTCTTTATGGTACAAGGCGTGGTCATCGGCTTTATTGGTACGATTGCAGGTACGATTTTGGGTGTGATATTTGCGTTGACAGTGAGCGATATCTTAGGCTTCATTAATCAAGCCTTCGGTCTCAATCTCTTCGATGCTTACTTCGTTAATTATCTACCATCACAGCTGCGCTTAACGGATGTGATATTGATCACTGGTGCGTCATTTGTATTGAGCTTTTTGGCCACTATTTATCCAGCGCGCCGAGCGGCTAAAATTCAACCTGCGCAAACGTTGCGTTATGAGTAATTGATACTCAAGCGAGGCGTAGTTATCATTAAAATGAGAAGCCATTAAAGTGAGAATAGCCTCGTTTTAAGCAACTATGCTGCAGGTGATAAGTGTTAGCCAAATTAAAAAATCATGAATATCGGTATCAATAAAATAAAGGAAGTGCTATGTCTGCCATTTTAAAGGCGACCAATATCAATAAGATATATGATGAAGGCGCGGTTAGTACCCAAGTATTGACAGGCTTGGATTTGACCGTCAATGCTGGCGAGCGCATCGCTATCGTTGGCACCAGTGGCTCAGGAAAAAGCACCTTGCTACACTTGCTGGGCGGATTGGATACGCCAACCAGTGGTGAAGTCTGGCTGCATGGTCAGTTGTTAAACAGCATGAATGAGACTGAACGCGGGGCGATGCGTAACAAGCACCTAGGGTTTATTTATCAATTTCATCATCTGTTAGCAGAGTTTACAGCGATTGAAAACGTCGCGATGCCACTGCTGCTGCGCCCTAAAGTATCGACGACTGAGGCAAGAGACCAAGCGATTGCCATCCTAAAAAGCGTTGGTCTGGAGCATCGTTTGGCGCACAGGCCAGGCGAGCTGTCAGGCGGTGAGCGTCAACGCGTGGCCATTGCCCGTGCCCTCGTCACCAAACCCTCGCTCATATTGGCAGATGAGCCAACAGGCAACTTGGATTATGACAATGCACAAAGTGTTTTTGGCTTGTTATCAGAGCTGCAAAGTACCATGCAAACAGCACTATTGATGGTGACCCATGACCGTAACTTGGCGGCGCTGGCAGATCGCCAAATGTTGCTACGTAATGGTCATTGGGAACAGTATTAATGCGTCGAAACTGTTTAACCGTACCATTTGCCTAGAGCGTGTCCTCAATTCAAACGCTTGTATCTAAATGGACTAAAAATGGCTAAATTTTGCCAAATATTGTCAAATAGCTGATTAATATCTCGATATTATTTGCGCTATTTTCCTCGTTTGACGGCAATTTATCTTATTTTCATGACCATTTTTAAAATGAGGACACGCCCTAATGTAGTCGATTTATATAACATTGACGACAGTAGTCCTGTCTCACGTTACAAGGATAAATACAATGAACGAAGATGAAGATCCAATCGCTGCTTTCGGCAGTGCGGAAGAGGGCAATGAACCATTAAAACCCTATATGGATCCAACCCTATTTGACACCATTGATAGGCAGGCGCAGATTGAACTGCTTACCCCAGTTTTTGATGCTATTACGCTTGCGGGCGTTGATTACGATCTAAAAGCACAAGACAGCGCCACTGGCAAACGCTATACGCTGCTCAAAGATGAACAAGTGATCGATATATTTGAGATGGATAGCAGATTTACAGACAATGTCATTGCGGCAATAGAGAAAGAGAAAGAAGACGATTGATCAAAATGCCTAAGCGCTGTATTGAAAGCATCCATCAGCGTTTAGGTGTCTTGTCGATAGGTTTGTGTTGGCGTTTTTGCCAGCTGGTGACGGTTTTATAACGCCAAATTGCCTTAAATGCCAAGCCACAAACGATGCTAGTAATGACGGCAAGGATAGTGATACCCACACAGAATGCGGTTAACGATACAGTGCCTTGATATGTGATAAAGGGGTTGGCACCATCAGATAGTGCCCATAAGCTAAAGTCAGCAATCATTCTGCCAATAAGCCGTAAACTGATCATCGGCACGTCAAGAATTTTGGCACCGATGTAGTAACCAGCGTAAAAGATAGGTAGGCTAGTGACAGGGTTGGTAATCCAAGTTAAACCAAGCGCCATAGGGACATTGGCACGAAAAATTAGCGAGCCAATTAATGCTAATAACATCTGTCCGGGTAGCGGAAAAAATGCACTGAGCACGCCGATATAGACCGCTTTATTTAAGCTGTGCCGGTTAAAATGCCATAAGCGCGGATCAGCCAAATGCGGTGCAAATAATTTTAAAATGCGGCTTTCTAGAATTTTCTCTGGTGTGGGCAGCAAGTTTTTAAGACGTTTTTGGGACACAGCATCGCCTTTAATCGTTATCAACCGCTGGTTCAATCACATTGATGGGCTGATATAAAGAGATATTAGGAATAAAATACGGGTAGGAATAGTATCAGAAAAACAAAGTAATGGTATTGAATAATCAGTATTGCAATATGTCCCGTGAGTATAGGGTAATAAAAAAATAAATGCTATTGCTGGACGAGGGCGTGGCCTCGATCTGAATGGTAGCGACTAAAGGGTTAAAAAATGGCCAAATCTTGCCAAATGGCGTTAAATAGCTGGACAATATCCTGATATTATCCGCGCTACTTTTCTTGTTTTGTTACCATTTATCTCATTTTTATCACTATTTTCAACATGAGTACACGCTCTAATGACAGTCTTTATTGCTAGCGTGAAGTTATATAGATTCACGCCCATTTTTGACTGGCAACACTCAAGTAAAATTGGTCATATTTTAACGTTCAGCTCATCAAGCAAGGAGCGCTGGTGTACTGGTTACTTGGCAGTTTAGTGATTATCGCTATGATGGGGGTGTTGGCAGTCGCAGATAGTATGGCGCTGCCACTCAACTCGTTAGTAGCTATGAGCGGCGCCACTACATTGTTACCACTACTACTAGTCATCGTTGCTATTATTTTGATAGCTATCCATCAGCGTCAAGCTCTGTCTATAAGCTCAGAAAATCTCCATAAGCTTTCTTCTCAAGACCGTTCTTCTCAGCCTTCTTTTTTTCAAAATACCTCTCCATACGGTTCTTCTCCCTCTAAATTCCCCATTCGAATGATCAACTATTTGCTGATAATGATACTGGCAATAGGGTTAGTGATTGGTAGTGCATTACAAGCTTTGATGGGTTACCAGCGGGCAGAAGCAACAAAAATTATTGAGCCTATACGTGTGCAAGCGTTGGTTACTATCGAGGGTATTAGCGATAGCGTCTATGATGACGTCACCAATAGCGGCTATCGACAAATCGCTACCATTAGTCATATGTCGCCATTGATCTCTGAGCTAACGGCTCAGGAATTAGATAGCATTGCGGCCGATTATGTTGCAAATATTGATAATAGCCTAAGCAATAATAGTTTAACTGGCGCTGATTTGAACGAAAAAGCTGAAAACATTGCTAACGACATCAAATACCGCGTGCTACTCAATGCTTATCCAAAAAGCGGCTCTAAAAGCTCGCAGATGATTGACGTAAACCAGCTGCAGCCGGGTGATCAGTTATTTATGACGCTAACACTCGCAGCGCTTGCTACCTCTGAGCAAGCGATCAATAACCCTTCTGGTTTTGACAGTTATCGCTGGTTACGAGGTCGTCATATCGATGGGGTAGCCAATATAGTGGCGACTAGCACCTTGCCTTTTGCGCTCGATGAGTCGTCTGCATTGGACGCTAATTCTCATTCCTATCTTAAGCGTTTTCGTACTCGGATTGACCAAGGGCGTTGGCAATTGCGGCAGCATTTTTATCAAGATTGGGCGGGACAGACTACCGCTGCGCAGCAAGCAAAAGCGGTCACTTTAAGTTTGCTCACAGGTGATCGCAGCTTGATCAATCGTGATACCAAGGATCTGTATCAGTTGGCTGGTATTTCACATTTGCTGGCTATCTCTGGCACTCATGTGTTGTTTTTAGCGATTATGCTGGCAGGAGCAGTTGTATTATCGTTCAATCGTCTGTATCCAGCCCTATATCGTCGCATACCACGCTGGCAAGTGCGCTGGTGGGTGATGATCAGTGCCGCTTTTATTTATGCGCTATTTACTGGCTTTGATGTGCCGGCAGCGCGAACCGCATGGATGTTACTGGCGATAGGTCTGGTACGATTAACCTTACTACCGATTAGTACGATGCGAGTATTGTTAGCGCTAGCAGTCTTGATGGCATGGCTTGATCCTTATGTGCTGTGGCAGGCTGGTTATTGGCTGTCTTTTATCGCTGTGGCGCTCTTGCTAAAGTACGATAGTGGCTCACAGGCGCAAAACAACTCAGCATTATCGCAATCAGATATACCTTTCTCTCATGATAATAGTAAATATAGCCGTATTTTACTTAGAAAGGCATGGCTCACAGGCAAGCGGGTCTTTAAACTGCAATGCTGGCTATTTATCGCCCTGCTGCCCATTACCTTGCTGTTGTTTGGCAAAGCCTCGCTATGGGGATTGGTCATTAATTTATTTGCGATTGGTTTATTTGGCTGGGTTATCGTACCGCTCAATCTATTAGCAGGGCTTTGTTATTTATTATGGCCTGCACTTGCCGATAGTATTTGGGCGCTGGTCAGTACCATTGTCGCTAGCTTACATGATTTGATTAGGTGGCTGACTTCATTACCAGCGCTGTCAGAGGCGTGGTTGTATACGCCAGTAAATATGGCGATATTATTGATGGTATTGCTGGCAATATTGCCTTGGTTATTACCGCGTGGATTTATCAGTCGTTGGCTGGCACTACCGCCTTTAACGCTATTAATGATGACGGTATATGCCAACCAGCAGTCATTATCTACGTCACCAACTTTATATGTCTTGCCCACTGGAGATCGCTATATAAGCGCTGCTGTGCTGCAATATCCTATAATGAATGAGGTTGGGGGCATTGGAGGCAAGTATAATAAGGCGCAGTCAGCAAAGGATAGCGTGAGTTGGTTATTTTTGGCAGACCATAGGCCTAATGCTACGCGTACCATGCCAAGTAATTTGACGGCAGAGAAGCTGTCCGCAACACTAGAACAGCAGTTGCGCACCTTATCGATTAAACGTTTAGAAGGGCTCATAGTGCAGACAGCCAGTACAGGACTGACGGATACGCTCACGACTCATGAGGCAAGCAATACATTTAAACCTAATGCCTCTGAGCTGTTGCCGATGACGGTTGCTCAAATAAGTCAACGCCTACCGATTAGCCAGTATTGGCAGGCAGGGCGCAGTAATCGATGGTTCGATCGAGAGAAGTTTTATAGAAAAGCAAGCCAAGCTGATGATTCAGCTCAGATCACTAACAAAACGTATATCAGCCCGAAAGGCTGTGAGCAAGGTGACTCATGGCAGCTCGCCAACGGCGCTTTATCATTAGAGGCTATCACGGGCTGGAGTGAGATAGACGATGCCAGTGTGTGGGAATGCACGCTTGTCATTGATAGCAAGTTACCTATTAATATACGGCAGTATAATGCAGCCGATCCCCTAAATTCACCGCTTGCTAGCGCGCAAATGATAAAGGCAATACCTTCTATATCAAAAAGTACGCAAACAGACAATCAACACCTTACTGCGCAAGATCAGTCACTGCCATCACGTATTATTGTTAATGCGGATACTCATAAGCGTCTTTGGCAACTGTGGGCATTGATCTGCCAAGCTGAGTCGTTTGAGGATAATAGAACCGACAGTCATGTTACTTGGCTTGGACACAGTACCTCGCAAATAACGACGGAGGTCATCAGCCGTCAGCAAATAAGTGAAGCAATAACCTATGATAATAACGCCTTAGAAGCAGCATTAGCTTTTGAGACCACTCCATAAAAATTGTCCTCATCCTAGCAGCGTTATAATAAGGTGATATTTCACGGTTACACTATTGAACCACAACCAAAATGGCACCATACTTAGTAACCTATTAATATAGATGACCGAGACAGTGAGAAAATTTGATTTCTTACTGACCTCATTTTCTATATCATCTCTTTTATCGTTTTAGATTGTTTCTGACTTAGGAAGTTATATGCCCAACTGGCCACCAGACCCTAACAAACGTCCTGACAATTCGGCAAATCAGCCAGCGCCGATGCCGCAGTCAAGCCAGCCGAGCGGACAAGAATGGCGCTTGATTGAAAATACCTTGCTCGCTAGTGTGGTAGAGCAACGCCGTGCGCGCCGCTGGGGTATCTTTTTTAAACTCTTGACCTTTGGTTATATCCTATTGATATTTTTGACCCTTGGCCGTGGCTGTAGCAGTAAAGCGCCATCAGCTCTTGACGGTATGGATACCAGCAAGCCACATTTGGCCGTGGTTGAGTTGCAAGGCACTATCAGTAGTGGTGATGTCGCCAATGCTTATGATGTCAACGAAGCATTGACGCGTGCTTTTGAAAATAATAACTCAAAAGCAGTGGCGCTAGATATCAACTCACCTGGTGGCTCACCTGTACAGTCTGATGAGATTTGGCAGACAATGAGGGATCTACGCCAAGAGTATCCAGATAAAAAACTCTATGCGGTGATCGGTGATATCGGCGCTTCTGGTGCTTATTATATTGCCTCAGCGGCAGATGAGATTTATGTGAACCCATCAAGTTTGGTTGGTTCTATTGGCGTGATTATGCCAAGCTACAATGTCGAAGGCTTGATGGATAAAGTCGGTGTTGAAGATCGCACTATCACTGCTGGTGAATATAAAGACATCTTAAGCTTATCGCGCCCGCTTACCGATTATGAAGAAAAGCATGTCGAAAAAGTGCTGGCCAATACTCATAAGCACTTTATCAATGCGGTAAAAGAAGGACGCGGCGCTCGTCTAAAAAACCCAGAAGAGAATAAACTGTTCTCAGGATTGTTCTGGACTGGTGAGCAATCGATTGCCTTAGGTCTCGCTGATAAAAAAGGCAGCATTTCTAGCTTAGAAAAGCAGTTAAAGCTCGATAATGTCGTCAATTATACCCCAACCGATCCGTTCAGTTTATTTATGGATCGCTTTGCAGTTAAGTTGGGCGCGGGTATCGGCTCAAGCGTCAAGCTTGATGTTTTGCCACAAACCGATGGTAATGCAGAAATGCGCTAAGCCTATGGTGTTAGGTTTACTGTGACCAATAATTAAGGCTGAGCGTATTATTATGCTCAGCCTTAATTATTGGTCAGTACAAAGTTATGGATAATGGGCATTCCAATGGAATAGCGTATTCGAAAAACATTAAGTCCACAAAATACCAAGTCCAAAAAATACCGAGGCCAACAATACCTTTGGTTGGTCAAAATTGCTTTAACCAAGCAGTGCTTTATCTACGTCAGTAATTGGTCTGGTTTTCTTTCGCCATGCTCATTTTTTGAATGCTATAATCTTTGATGACTATTAATGGCACAGCGACTATTAATGGCATTCTTACTATTAAAGTAACTACTATTTAGGGCGTATCTTTATTTTGAGAATGTGTTCATTTTGAAAATGACCATAAAATACACGCCTTAATATCCCATAATGATAAAAATCAATGAGAGCTTGTTATGAGTGACATCAATTTGCAAACTTTTGCAGCGCTACCCGTCTCTAAAAAAACAAGGAAGCCCGTGATACATTTTGCCCATGCCAATGGTATGCCAAGCGCGGTTTATGAAGCATTTTTTGCAGGTCTTAGTGAGTTTTTTACGATCGAATATATTGCGATGTTAGGTACTAATCCTGACTATCCAGTTGATGATCACTGGCGCAGTCTGACTCAGCAAATTATCGATAGTGTGAAAAGTACTTGTGAGAAGCATGGTGTCGCGCAAGTCGTGGCCGTTGGACATTCGCTGGGCGCTATGTGTACCATGCAGGCATTGTACCGTGAGCCTCAGCACTTTGCTCAAGCAGTATTAATGGATCCCCCTTGGATTTATGGTAAAGTCAGCTTTTTTTGGCATTTGGCAAAGACGGCTGATAGGCTACCATTGATGAACAACCGCTTGATGGATAAGCTATCTCCAGCTGGGGTATCTAAGCACCGCCGCGATGTTTGGGATAGCCGCGAAGATGCCTACGATAAAATGCGTCACAAAGGTTTTTTTAAAAACTTTGATGAGCGTAGCTTTCAGGGTTACATTGAGCACGGTTTACATGAGCGTGCGGATGGCAAAGTGACCTTAGCGATTCCAAAGTCCGTTGAGGTAGATGTCTTTCGAACCAATCCCTCATGGTATTGGCTAACGCCAAACCGCGCCCCAAAGCCGCCAGTTACCCTCATTATTGGGGAAGAAAGCTTGTTTTTAAAGCGCCGTTTCCCGCAGCAAATAAAATCACGACTTGGTATTCCTTATACGACCCATACGGGTGGTCATATGTTCCCGCTTGAGTATCCAGAGTCTGTGTCACGGCAAGTATTGGACTTAATCAAGCAACAACTACCAAAATAAATCATGCGCGCTACTTATTTGACTGCTCAGATTAGGGCGTATCCTAGTCCTAATATAAAGTTGTCGTCAGCATTGATACTCTATATCACTGAGTCACCATTTTATGCCAAATCATTTTAGTGCTGCCAAGCAACGGCTGATAAACTCGCCTAAGCGTTTGCCGTTATTTTCACGCTTGGAAGTGTTTTTACTGACCATAGGTATGGTCGTCGCATTCTTTATCAGTCAACTGCTAGGAGTCTATATCGCAGGCAAGCTGCTGCTACCGGCTGCTAAAAGCGCAAACGTGGCTGATGTGTTTTTCTATGGCAGCAGTAATGGCACGGTCGTGAGTGTGTCCATTATGATTGGCGGTGTATTGCTGGTCGCCCTCATCGTTATGTTGATTCGGTTAAAAGGCGGTAATTGGCAGCGCTATCTTGCGCTCAAACCATTTTCAGTCGCGTTTGGCGTTGGGATGCTAGGTATATTATTGATATTTATGATTGGCAGTCAGGCGCTGACTTACTGGCTTGATAAATCGCCACTGGTGTTTGTCGATCCGTTATATCAGTCCGTCAGCTCAGTGTGGCTGCTAGTATTTGCAATGGTGATAGTCGCGCCATTATACGAAGAGCTGGTCTTTCGCGGCATCCTATGGTCGGCCATTACTGAGCAATTCGTCGCCTCACCAAGTCAAGAGCTGCGCGGGGCGATCATTGCTAGTATCGTCACCAGTGTAATATTTGCGGTGATTCACTTGCAGTATGGCGTTTATGAAATCAGCACTATCGTGGTGCTGGCATTGATATTTTGCTATGCCCGTATCAAATCTGGCTCGCTGCTACTGCCCATGCTGCTTCACATTGTCAATAATGGCGCAGCGATGGGGCAGTATTTAGCGCAAACCGCTTAATCAAAATTTTCTTAAGAGAATTTGCTTAATCAAAAAGAGCTATGCATCAGGGTTTAATGCCAAGACTTCAGCGGCTGCTTGTTTAACGTCATCTATCGTCAGTTTAGGTTTGCCACTCAATGCCTGTCGCCATTTGCGAGCTCCCGTCAGCCCTTGAAATAATCCTAAATAATGCCGAGTCATCGTTGGCAGCGCTTCACCTTTGGCCAGTTGCTCTTCTAGATAAGGATAAAGCTGCGCCAATATATCTGAGCGCTTAGGTGCAGGCTCACCCCATAAGCTATTGGCTTCTGCTAGCAGATAAGGGTTATGATAAAAGGCGCGGCCAATCATCACACCGTCTATATGCTGCAAGTGCGCTTGAATATCTGCGACGGTCTCGATACCACCGTTTATCTCGACATCAAGGTCTGGAAAGTCTTGTTTGAGGCGGTAGACATCATCGTAACGTAGTGGTGGAATTTCGCGATTTTGCTTGGGGCTAAGACCTTGTAGCCATGCGGTGCGAGCGTGGACGATAAAGCGCGTACAACCAGCAGCAGCGACCGTCTGCACAAAATCTGCCATAAACTCATAGCTATCAAAATCATCTATACCAATACGATGCTTGACGGTTACTGGGATATCGACCGCCGTTTGCATGTGTTTGACCAAGTCAGCGACAATATTTGGCTCGGCCATGAGACAAGCGCCAATTTTATTATGTTGGACGCGATCCGATGGGCAACCAACATTGATATTAACCTCATCATAACCATGCTGTTGCGCGAACTCGGCACACTGGGTCATCTCATCAATATATGCACCGCCAAGTTGCAGCACGATAGGCTGCTCGAGCGCGTCAAAGCGTAGATGCCGTGCTCGATTACCATGTATCAGCGCCCCTGTACTGATCATTTCAGTATATAAGTAGACGTGCGGATTAAAAAGTCGCGCAAAATAACGATAATCCGTTGTCGTCCAATCGATCATGGGGGCAACTGAGAGTCGTTTATTGGTCATATCAACCATGGATAATAAGCCTTAATATTTTATTCTTTGAGTGTGAGTGTTTTGCATAGAGACAACAGGTGTCGTAAGCACAATGGGCGAATATTCAATACGCCCTTGCTAGACCACCTGATCAATTCTTTTGAACTGGGGTAAGTTGTAAAAATACAGTCCCATGATAATGCCAATAAAGCCGATAAAGGCGATATAGAGAGCGGGTGAAAAACTGATAAATAACGTGGCATAGCCCAGCCCAAAAGGTATAAGTACGCCCACGATGCCATAGGTGATATTATAACAAAAAGCCATTCCGGTAAGGCGCACATTGGTTGGAAACAGTTGCACAAGAATAGCCGGTACCATACCGACAATGCCAGCACAGAAGCCCAGTAGCGCATACATAATCAAGATATAGTCGCCGCCTGCTTGCAAGTGATAAAAGAAAGCAAGCATTTGAGCGATTAACAAGGCAGAACCAACAACCAAAATTTTGCCAAAATTCTCATGATTAGACACTAAGCCATAAAATATGCAGCCAAAAATCATAAAAACAATACCCAAACTGTGCGAAAATCCAAACAAATCAGTATCTAAAGTAAAGCGTAATTCGATTAACTCTGGTAATAAAAGAATGACGACAGTCGTAATGCTAGAAATAATCAACGTCAGCATCATGCCGACAAATACTGAGTGTTTGTGATTTTTAAAGAGCAGGGTAAGCGGCTTGGCAAAATAGCTCTTGGGTTTCGATTTTTCCATCGCGATAAAAAACGGTGATTCACCAATCAATCGCCACGCAAGTAACGGCAAAAAGCTCAGTATTGAGGCGATAAAAAATGGCAGCCGCCAGCCATAATCTGTCAACTGCTCAGGGGTCATTGCTCCGGTAAGCCAACTAAAAAAGGCATTAGAAAATAATACACCGACGAAGAAACTGGCAGTTACATAGCTACAACCTACAGAAAGATACTGCCGCGGCACATGTTCCGCCACAAAAACCCATGCTAAAGGTACATATAGGCCATAAGCCATCCCCTGTACCAGCCTGAGTAAAATAAATAAAGCGGGCGCAACCAAGCCCCACTGCGCATACGTCGGCAGACATGCCATCGCTAATAAACTGGCAGCAGTGACGAGCAAGCTTATAAATAATATGGGCTTTCGACCTTTGATATCCCCATAACGACCAAAAATAATGCCGCCAAGTGGCCGTGCCAAATAACCGACCGTAAAGAGGCCAAGCCCTTGTAGCTTGGCGACGGTAGGACTGGTACTAGCCGGGAAAAAAGCAAGCGAGACGATATCTGCGATGTACAGATAAATCAAAAAGTCAAAAAATGTCACCGCGCTGCTAAAGCTGATAAGCATCACGATATTTTTGTCTTTAGCAGACATCAAAGCATATTGAGAACGAGACGGCATAATAGATCACGCATCCACACAGTAAACTGATTGTTAAGACGGTCATCATCTAGATAACCGACCATAATAAAAACCGGCAAATCAATATAGATAGATAATGATTTGCCGGCATAATGAAAATAAGGCTTTTTGAATACGAAGGCTAATGAGCCACTGACTCTTAAAATAAGTGACAGACATTCAGTACGCTATAAATTTGGTTAAAAGGAACCTATAATCTATAGCAGCCAATCGATTGGCAGCCATGACATGATGGTCAGCCAAACGTGGTCACCCATATCAACGCGCGGCTCTGTATCGTAAATCACTTTTTTACCATTTTCCATGGTATGCCACTGTAAAGCACCGCTCTCCAGCAACTTGACTTCATACGCCTGATTTAACAAATCATCGCTGAGTGCACCGTGTAGCTGGCTTGCCAGTTCTTCATCATTAATAATGACGCCCATTTCAGTATTGATATTGGCAGAGCGCGGATCGACATTGTATGAGCCAATAAACACCTGATAATCATCCACAGCAAAGGTTTTGGCATGTAAGCTGGTTGAGGATTGGCTGCGAGCTTTCCACAGTTTGTTTTCGCGTTTTTCTTCCGCAGCGGTGGACTTAAGCTCGTAGATTTTCACCCCTGAGCGCAGCAAATTGGGACGCCATTGACTGTAGCCAGAATGCACCGCCGTCACATCGGTTGCATCAAATGAATTGGTCAAAATTTTGATTTCAATACCCGCTTCGGCCAATTGTACCAGCGTCTTAACGCCATCTTTGGTTGGTACGAAGTAGGATGAAATAATAGTCAAGCGCTTGGTGGGCGTGCCCAGCAAGGTACGCAGCTGATGTACCAAATTGGTATTGGCAGGAACGGTTTTGGTCAGTTTGCCGACATCATCACTCAAAAACTGCATATCCGTCCAGCGAAAGGGCACCTGCTTATTGATTAAATCAGTATCGATAGAGGAGTCTTCGATGGCGGTCTTATAAACAGCCAAACTACTGCGAGTATTATTTTTTTCATCTTGATCGAGCTTGTCTAACGACGCTAAGAAGTCTTTACTTGTCCCTTTATCAGCGGTTACCAGCGTTTCGATGTCAAATGAGATGGGCGAGGACCAGTAGCTAGCAAAGCTATTATCGATATCGGCCACTACTTTGCCGATCAGTAATACATCTAAATCCGCAAATTGGCTGTTTTGATTGTTACTTAAGTATTCATCACCGATATTTCGACCGCCAATAATGGTAATTTGCTTATCAAAGGTCATGCTCTTATTGTGCATACGCCGATTGATACGCGGTAAGCCCGTGACAAAATTTAAGGTCTGAAATTTACGATGCATTAACGGATTGATAATGCGCACCGCGATGTTTGGGTGGCTGGCAAAACGTAATAAACGCTGATCAAACTTGGCGTTATTATTAAAATCATCGAGCAATAAGCGCACGATAACGCCGCGCTCAGCTGCTTCCCATAAGTCTTTTAAAAGTAGCTGACCGGCCTGATCATCGTGCCAAATATAATATTGCACATCGATATTGCGCGTGGCCATACCGGTCAGGATACTGCGCGAAGCAAAAGCATTGGCGCCAGTCACAATCGGATGATAGCCGGACAAATCAGGGTGAACGTTGTTCTGTTCACTAATGGCCGCGACCAGATCCGTATTTTCACCGCCATTATTCTTATTGTTAGTACTGTCATTATTTTTAAGTTTGCTGTCTTGCTGATATAAAGCATTAACACGCGCTGATAACGCTTGGCTCTCAGGCAAATGTGGCTTCTCAGGCAAACTCTGGCAGCCAGTAAGACCTAAGGTTAATCCGAGTGTTAGACTGAGCGATAAATTGCTTGGTTCTATACTTAGCATCGACATAACTGATTAACCCTAATGAGCCTTGATTTATTGGAATGCTGCTAAAATTTTAATGAATATGTTCATTTTTATAAAATAATAGCACTGATGATGACGCTTATAAAAATAACGTCCTAGGCCAAGCTTAAATAGTCGCTAAGCTTAGCAGTTGTTGTCTTATCTGCCTATTATAAATACGTTATTTTTTGGCTTAAGCGCTTGACTAAGCTCGCATTTAACTCTAATTTCGGGTTTTAGTATTCTGCGAAAGCGTATTCAAAAATAATATTTAGTAGTGCTCTGAAACCAGATGTTTGGAATAAGTTGACATGATATGATAACGCTGATGAATGGTGTCGATAATTAGAGAATAAGCCGTCATTTTATGCTCAACCATTTTACTAAGAATTATTTTACTACCAACAAGAGTAACGGAAGATTTATGAGTCAGTCGCAAGCGCATGATGATAACCATTTAAATAAATTAGATCCTAACTGGCGCAGTGACGCGCTCAATTTAGACCTTGATTATGGCATGCAGACCATCGCTGTGCGTGCAGGGCAACATCGCACCGATGAAGGCGAGCATTCAGAGGCTATCTTTACCACCAGCTCCTATGTTTATGAGTCGGCGGCGGACGCGGCAGCGCATTTTAATGGTGACAAGACGGGCAACGTTTACTCACGCCACACCAATCCAAGCGTGCGTACCTTTGAACGTCGTTTGGCAGCGCTTGAAAATGGTGAGCGTGCGGTGGCGACAGCCTCAGGCATGGGGGCGATTTTGACCATGTGCTTGGCGTATTTAAAAGCAGGCGATCATCTGCTTGCTGCCAATCAATTGTTTGGCTCATCCATTGGTCTATTTAATAATTATATGGCAAAGTTCGGTGTGGAAGTCAGCTATGTCGATTGCTTCGATAATGACGCGTGGGCTAAGGCTGTACAGCCAAATACCAAGGTTATTTATTGTGAGAGTCCTAGTAATCCATTAGCGCAGATTTGTGATATCGACTATTTAAGCAAGCTATGCAAGGCCAACGATATCTTATTGGTGGTGGATAATTGCTTTGCCACGCCAGCGCTGCAGCGTCCACTCGACTTGGGTGCCGATGTGGTGATACATTCTGCGACCAAGTATTTAGACGGGCAAGGTCGTGTATTGGGCGGTGCCTTGGTCGGTAGCGATGCGCTGATGCAAGAGGCCTTTACCGTGGTGCGCTCAGGCGGTATCAGCATGAGCCCGTTCAACGCGTGGGTCTTTACTAAGGGGCTTGAGACGCTGAAATTGCGTATGCAAGCGCACTGCAACAATGCCAATCAAGTGGCGGATTTTTTGGTCAATCATCCCAATGTCAGCACGGTGCACTTTTCAGGTTTGAGCGATCATCCTGCGCATGAACTGGCGACGCGTCAACATCATATGAAAGGCGGCTATGGTGCTATTATGGGTTTTGAAGTCAAACCATCTGCTAGCACTGATTCAAATAGTCAGGATTCAAAAGCCGCTGCATGGCATGTGATAGATTCCACGCAAATGGTCTCTATCACCAATAATTTGGGCGACGCCAAAACCACGATTACCCATCCGGCGACCACTACCCATTTTCGCCTGACGCCTGAAGCACGAGCAGAAGCAGGCGTCAAAGACGGCCTTATTCGTCTGTCGGTCGGCTTGGAAGATGTAGAAGACATCATTAAAGATTTGGCGCGTGGTTTAGACAGTTTGTAAAGATAACGGTATAATCACCGTTAACGCATAAAATTTACGTTATGATCTACGTTAATAAAAATTACTCATTACTATATTACTCATTACTATAAAGACAAAGAGGCAACTATGAATATCCAAGCATTGATGCAACAAGCACAAACGATGCAAAAGAAAGTCGAAGCAAACGTTGAAAATGCTAAAAAAGAGCTGGCCAATAAAGAAGTGCAAGCTGAAGCGGGCAGTGGTTTGGTAAAAGTCACTATGACGGGTCGACATGTGGTTAAGCGTTTGACCATCGATCCAAGCTTGCTTGAAGATGAGCCGGATATGATCGAAGACTTAATCGCTGCGGCTATCAATGACGCGGTGCGTCAAGCGGATGAGCTGTACGAAGAAACGATGGCAGGCGCGACCTCAGGTATGGGTCTGCCACCAGGTATGCAAGGTATGTTCTAAGCAACTGCCTTTTAACTACTAAGTTTGTAAAGGTTAAGTTTTTAGGTGCCAAATACTGCATATTGAAGACAAAAATGGGGTTGTTATCGACACGATACGACCCCATTTTTATAGCTACGGTTTATAAATTAAGTTAAATAAAGGAAGTTACTTTGCTGACAGCCAAATTTGATCAACTGGTCAAACAACTGCGCATTTTGCCGGGTGTGGGTCAAAAAAGTGCCCAACGTATGGCGCTGCATCTGCTCACCAAAAAACGTCCACAAGGCATGGCACTGGCGCAAGCGCTTGATGAGGCGATGCGTGATATCGTTGAGTGCGAGCGCTGTCACAGTTTTAGTGACGAGGCCGTTTGTCCACTATGCCAAGACCCAAGGCGTGATGATGGCCTATTATGCGTGGTCGAAACCGCAGCAGATGTGATGGCTATCGAGCAAACGGCAGGTTATCGTGGTCGCTACTTTGTTTTAGGCGGTCATTTATCACCGATTGATGGTATTAGCGCTGATGATTTAAATATCGATCAACTGGTCTGGCGGGTTAAGCAAGAGCCTGTTGAGGAATTGATCTTGGCAACGGGTACGACTGTCGAGGGGCAGACCACCGCCCACTTTATCAGCGAAGCAGTCGGCCGTCATGTCAATAAAGTGACGCGTTTGGCACAAGGTGTCCCGATGGGTGGCGAGCTGGAGTACCTTGATAGTATGACCCTTGGACAAGCGATGCAAAATCGTTCCTTCTTATAGTATTTTCTATAGCAATTTCATAAGTTCTCTATAAAACCCAAATCTTGCCCATTTTATTTTATGAACTTGTTATAATTGCTTAATTGCTACTATTGTTATCTTTTATTAAGACGCAGTTTGGCGTTTTATTTTCTCCTATTTATGCAGGTATCTGCCCGTGTCCAACAATGCTTCATTAGCTTCAACCGCTTCTACCCAATCAAACCGTGCAGACAACACTGCTGCTACTGACGATGCATCAAAGCAATCAATTAATACTGATATAGCGTCAACAGCTTTGCCGCCTGAACCAAATATCGATGCATTATTGGATATTGCGGATGAAGTTGCCATCACGTGGGTGCGTGAGCAAGATGGTTTGGCTGAAGTCATCGATGCATTGGCGACTTGCGGGCGAGTGGCGTTAGATACCGAGTTTATCAAGCGCGATACTTATTATCCACGCTTGGCATTGGTACAGCTAAATACCGGCAATCATGTATATTTATTGGATGCGCCGCAATTGCAGTTGGCTGATTTTTGGCAAGCGCTTAGCGAAGTTGACGTAGCGATTTGGCATGCTTGTGGTGAAGATTTGGGGATTTTTTATCTGTTGTCTGGTTGCCCGCCATTGACCAATATTTTTGATACGCAAATTGCGTTGTCTTATTTGACGGGACAGTTGCAAATGGGCTATCAGCAAGCGCTCGATGATCAGTTAGATATGCATATCGATAAAGAACAAAGTCAGTCGGACTGGCTACAGCGTCCGCTCTCAGATGAGCAAGAGCAATATGCGATTGATGACGTACGCTTCTTGCCAGCGCTTTATTTGAGCCTCGAATACGAGCTAAAAAAGCAAGGACTGTTTGAATATGTCTGGGCGGATTGTCAGCTTTATGCCAGCGATTTGTACGACGCTCAGCATGTTGAGGACGAAGCGATGTACTTAACGATGGCTGATTATCGCTATAACTCGCAGCAAATGGCGATATTAAAAGCGGTGGCGACTTGGCGAGAAGAGCTGGCGCGTTCGACCAATCAGCCGCGCACTTTTGTGATTAAGAAACAAGCTGTACGCGAGATTATCACTGAAAAGCCAACCAGCATGCGCGAGTTGGCGCATAAAACCACGATGCACCGTAGCATGTTGCGACTGTATGGCGAAGAGTTGCTTAAAGTAATAAAAGAGGCAAAAAATCTGCATCCTGCTGAATATCCAGACTGTCTATTGCCGCCTTATCGCTCAAAAAACAAAGTGCTGTCAAAGGCTGTGCAACAAGCGATCGATGAGCAAGCAGAAGCTATTGGCGTGCCTGCTAATGTATTAATGCGTAAAAAATGGCTGGGGCAGCTGTATGAAGTGATTGCATTTGATAAAGATTTAAGCAAGCTACCAGAAGGCTTAAAAGGCTGGCGCAATGAGTGGGTGACGCAAACCTTGATACCAGTAATTGAGAAGCACAAAACTGAATTACAGCAAGGCATGGGTGTTAAGTAAAGCGATTGTTGTTAACCAATAGATTATTCGACCGTAGCCAGTCGTTGTGCGACGTCCATATCTTTAATTTGACAAGCATACTGTGAACTATAATAATTTAACATATCATTATTGATGGCAACAGCCGGTAACGGATCGTCGTATGTATTCATAAATCGTGTTTTGCCATCAACTTGAGTATAAATTGTATTTAAACGTTGATAAGTACTATTCGAACAATCTACTAAGAAGTGACTAATAATAGTCTCTAAAGGTTTGTCAAAATCCAATAGTATTTGATCGTTGATGTCGTCACTTACTTCAAATCCGTTTAGCATAACTATCTTTTCCCAATAATCTACTTTATCAGAGTCTTGATTTTCCATATTTACATTGACTAAATCAGTATACACTTCTACTTGCTCGTTACTAACAACAAAACTCCAAAAAGGGTCTAAAGGTGGCTCATTTAACTTTATGACTTTGGACTTGTCGCTAAAATATGAGTAGACACCAAATAAGCCAGAGCAGAGTATTATAACAATTAATATTTTAAGATTATTTGGTCTAGTCTCTAAATAACTATATTTATTTGGATCAAATTCATTATTGCTCATTAGTTTATACTCAATTTAAATCTAACTTGTTATCTGGTTTTTTTCCAATCTAACGCTCAAACTTCCCATGCTCTAGAAAGTAAAAGGCTTGTTTAGCGACTTCTTTGTTAACTAACATGCCGGTATGTGAGACTGGCATGACGATATGATCGACTGCTGCCTCCATTTTGGTTTCTTCTACATACACTGTGCCATCGTGGTCAAGTTGCTGCTTCAGTGGTGGCACATCTGCTTTACGCAGTTTGCGGTTATGATGATGCAAAAATAACTGTCCCAAACCATACGGGCGATTCCCTGCAATCACACCAAGCTCAATGTGTTTTGGTAAAGGTGCGACGGTTCCATCTAATGCATCGATATATGAGCGTCCCACCACAGCTGGGATCAAGCGCCAAATATAATCCGCACAAATGCTACCCATATGCGGCGTGCCTAGTGTGACGCAGCGTCCAATTTGCCATTGCGGATACGCAGTGACAAAATCTCGAATAATTAAACCGCCCAAACTATGACCGACCAAATCGATTGGCTGGTCTGGATGATGATGGTTTTCTAGCCAGTCATTTAATCGGGCACTATTGGTTTTGATGCCGTCACGCATACTGCGATAGCCATATTGATGGGTATCAAACCCTTGTGCTTGCAAGCGTTTAGCCAATGGACGCATAACAAATGCGGCTTGATGTAAGCCATGAATCAGAATGACGCGGTTTGTTGGCATAGGTAATGGCACTCGATAATTATTCATCAAATACGCGTATAATATCATTAGCCTATTGATTTTTCTTCTTATCAACTGTTATTAGCTATCATTAACTTGTAGACCAATAAAAACCTCCAAATCAGCTACTGACTTGGAGGTTTATTTTTATATCAATTATTCATACTTATTTGAAAACTACATATAGTTTTCAATACTTGGGCACGAACACATCAGATTCTTATCGCCATAAGCATCGTCAATACGAGCAACACTTGGCCAGAACTTATGAGCACGTACATAAGGCAATGGGAATGCGGCAACATCGCGGCTGTAGGGATGCGTCCACTCGCTATTGGTGACCATAGCGGCAGTATGCGGTGCATTGACAAGTGGGTTATCTTCTAGCGTCCAGTTGTCCTCGCCTGCTTTGGCTTTCATCGCTTCAGCTTTGATAGATTTTAGCGCACTGATAAAGCGATCTAACTCTTCTTTAGATTCAGATTCAGTTGGCTCAATCATCAGAGTGCCAGCCACTGGGAAGCTCATGGTTGGTGAATGGAAACCATAATCCATCAAGCGCTTGGCAATATCGCTTTCGCTGATGCCAGTTTCTTCCTTTAGCGGACGAATATCGATAATACATTCGTGCGCGACGCGGCCATTTTTGCCAGTATATAAAACAGGGTAGTGATCTTTTAGCTGAGCGGCGACGTAGTTGGCATTCAATAGTGCAAGCTCAGTGGCTTTAAGCAAACCATCACGACCCATCATGGCAATATACATCCATGAAATTGGTAAAATGCTGGCTGAGCCATAAGGCGCTGCCGATACGGCAGAACAGTCTTTTTGGGCATTATGTACAGGGCTTAGCGTATGGTTGGCCATAAATGGTGCTAAATGTGCCTTCATACCGATAGGGCCCATACCAGGACCACCGCCGCCATGTGGGATACAGAAGGTTTTATGCAAGTTCATATGTAGGACGTCTGCACCGACATCCGCAGGCTGCATCATGCCGACCTGCGCATTCATATTGGCACCATCCATATAGACTTGGCCGCCATGCTTATGAATCAAATCACAAATATGACGGATACCTTCTTCGAATACACCATGCGTCGACGGGTAAGTAATCATCAATGCACCTAGATTGGCGCTATGCTCTTCACATTTAGCGGTCAAATCTTCGATATCAACGTTGCCATTTTCATCCGTTTTGACCACGACGACTTGCATGCCCATCATCATGGCAGTCGCAGGGTTGGTACCGTGCGCTGACATTGGAATGAGACAGACATCACGATTGGTCTCGCCCAATGATTCATGATAGCGGCGAATCGCCAGTAGGCCAGCATATTCACCTGACGCACCAGAGTTTGGCTGCATAGACACATCATCAAAACCAGTAATGGCTTTGAGTTGGTCTTGTAGGCTATCAATCATGTCAATGTAGCCGGTGACTTGATCGCGCGGTGCAAATGGATGCACATTGGCAAATTCAGGCCACGTAATCGGTAGCATCTCACTGGTTGCGTTCAGTTTCATGGTACAGCTACCGAGTGAAATCATACTGCGGTTCATCGCCAAATCTTTGTCTTCGAGCGATTTTAAGTAGCGCAGCATCTCATGCTCGGTATGATGCGTGTTAAATACCGGATGGGTTAAGATGTCGTCGGTACGTAAATGTGCACTATCAAGTGACAGGCTAGCAGTCTCAGGCAAATCATGCGACTTACTCACGAACAGTTGGGTTAACACAGTAAAGTCTTGCTGATCACTGGTTTCACTAAAGGCGACACCCAGTTTGTTATCATCGAGACGCCATAAGTTATAACCAACATTGTCCGCATTTTCAAAGATTTGCGTCGCCAGTTTTTCTGAACCGCAATCGATAACGACGGTATCAAAGAACTGATCATGTACCACGCTTAAGTTGCTGTCATTAGCTTCTCTAATGACATTAGCAAAGGCTGTGGCAAAAGCATGGATACGTGTGGCGATACGCTTAACGCCACCTGGACCATGATAAACTGCGTACATACCTGCTAGGTTCGCCAGCAATACTTGCGAGGTACAGATGTTTGAGTTGGCTTTTTCGCGGCGGATATGCTGTTCACGAGTTTGTAATGCCATACGTAATGCCGTATTGCCTTGCGAATCTTTTGAGACGCCAATGATACGGCCAGGTGCTGAGCGCTTGGCTTTATCAGAGAACGCAAAATAAGCGGCATGTGGACCACCAAAGCCCATGGGAATACCAAAACGCTGGGTGCTGCCTAACGCTACGTCTGCGCCCATATCGGCTGGGGATTTTAGTAACACCAAGCTCATGATGTCACTGACGACGCTGATGTAGGTTTTGTTTTTCTTCACCGCAGCGATGACGTCAGTTAGGTCTTTTACATCGCCCTCAACACCGACGTATTGGAATAATGCCCCAAAATAATCACCTGATTTAGCGGTTTCAAAATCACCAACGACCACTTCCCAACCAAAATACTTGGCACGAGTATTAATGACATCTAAGGTTTGTGGATAGATACGGTCATCAACGAAAAACTGCGTCGATTTGCTTTTGCTCACCCGCTTTGACATGGCCATGGCTTCAGCAGCAGCAGTGGCTTCGTCAAGTAACGATGCCCCAGCCATTTCTAGACCAGTCAAATCGATACAAACTTGCTGGAAGTTAAGTAAGGCTTCTAGACGACCTTGAGCAATTTCAGCTTGATAAGGGGTGTAAGCGGTATACCAACCTGGATTTTCAAGCACATTACGCTGAATAACCGCAGGCATACGTACAGGTGAATAGCCTTGACCGATGTAGCTTTTATTAACGGTGATATTATCTGCCATGGCGCGCAATTTAGCCAACGCGGCGTGCTCACTCATCGCCAGTGGCAAGTCTAAGTCTTTGTGCAAGCGTACGGGCTCAGGCACCGTATCATTGATAAAGCTCGCCATGTCTTTATAACCAATTGTACTGAGCAGATCAGCTTGTTTGGTCTCATTTGAGCCTAAATGACGATAGACAAATTCAGCTTCGTTGAATAAACCTTGAAAGGTATCAAACGTCGGGTTTTGAGAGATAGTCATGACAGTCCTTGGTTAAGGGAGTAATAAAGGGATTGACTTAAATAAAATAACGTTAGGGTTAATTAAACGTAATGGACAAACTGTTCTTGGTCAAAGCGGAACTGGCTACTGTAAATGCCATTGTCAGCGCGTTCGCCAGCACCAATCATCATAATGATGTGCTGATCATCGCTTAAACCTAACAGGCGCTTCATGGCAGGCTCATCGAAGCCGCCCATCGGACAGCTATCAAAGCCGTGCGCACGTAGTGCCAGCATTAAGTTTTCAGCAGCCAGTGCCGTATTGTTGGTGGCCCAGTTTTTGGTGTCTTCGAAAGTATAGTAAGGTGACTTGATCGGCCCTTTTACCCGTCTAAATACTTGAGTAGCACTCCATTTTGCCGCTGACACCACGTTGGCTGGCCCTCGCAAAAAGTCCATGGCGACGACTTTGGTGTAGTAGTCTTTGACTTTTTTGGGCACTGGCGATTCAGGATATTCACGTAAGATTTGCTGGGCGTGATCTTGCCAGATATCCGTACGCGCAACGACCGCAATCAAGCGCGCTGCCGTTTTTGCCGCATTTTGATTCATGCAGTTTTTGACCGTACGTTTGCGCTTATCCGCATCATCGATCACATAAAATTCCCACGGCTGTAGATTGCTCGAGTTTGGCGCTAGCATGGCCAAACGCAGACAATCTGCTAACACATCGTCAGGTATCAGTGTGTCAGTAAAGCGACGCACGGAACGGCGTGACTCGACCACTTCACGAAACGCTTGCAGCTGCGGTGTGTGTTTGGGTGTGGCAATATTGTCGTTGTTATCAGAGTTGGAAGTCATATTAGGATCCATACTGGGGATTAAGTGATCAACTCGGTCAGTATTGAGTGTGTCTGCTCAATAGCGTCTGACAAGTGATTGATATGAATAAATCAGATAGCGATTAGACGTAATAAATTGAGCGATAAGTGCTTTGGAAAAAGTGGTCAGATACCAACTGATGCCAATATCTGTCATAGTAAATTATATTTTTCTAGTTGTATTTTTTAAGCTGCACTTTTTAGATTACAAATAGCGGTATTTCAGTTCAGTCAAATACCGCTTTTAAGCGAGAGAATAAGAATCAGATTATAGAATCGATTCAATTTAAAAGTGGTACAAGGCAACCGAATGCAGATGTATAGATCATACTTCAAGCGAGGTTAACGCTGTAACACTTTTATAGTGGATTGACTACAGCTCGTTTTCGTACTCATCAGCGGTTAGCAATGCTTCGTAATCAGCAATATTGTCAGGCTTCATTCTAAAGAACCAACCTTCACCGTATGGGTCAGAGTTGATGATTTCTGGATCATCTTCTAGTGCTTCATTGATGGCAACGACTTCACCTGAAATAGGCGCATAGACGTCAGAGGCAGCCTTTACAGACTCTACGACTGAAATTTCGTCATCAACGGCAATGGTATCGCCAACATCAGGAAGTTCAACAAACACCACGTCACCCAATAGGTCTTGAGCATGGTCAGTGATACCAACAGTGATAGTACCGTCGTCTTCTAGGCGTAGCCACTCGTGGCTGGCGATGTATTTTAGTTCTGCTGGGATATTGCTCATGGTCTCTCTCCTAAGTGATAGAGGATGGTTTACAAAAATAGTGGAAGCTAATAATAGAATTTATGATGACTAAGAGTCAAACTGCTGCTTGCCATTACGGACAAACGGTAGTTTAAGGACGCGGACATCAGCGAACTTACCTTTGCCACGCAAATCGACCTGTACATTGTCATCATCTGATAAGCTGGCAGGGACACGGGCAATCGCAATCGAATTTTTTAGGCTAGGGGAGAAGGTACCACTGGTAATCACCCCAGTTTGTTCATTGTCCGTGCCTTGATTGATAGTCACACTCATACCTTCACGTAATACACCGCGCGTTGTCAATAGTAAGCCAACTTGCTTCATGGCGGTGTTGTCGTCTTTTGACTGCTGGCGTTTGCTGACTAAAGCTTCACGACCGACAAAATCACGCTCGTCTTTTAATGCGAGTGTCCAACCCATATTACATTCGTAAGGGCTAATGGTCTCGTCCATATCGTGACCATAGAGGTTCATACCGGCTTCCATGCGCAACGTGTCGCGCGCGCCAAGGCCGGCTGGCTTCACGCCATTGACTTTTAATAATTCAAAGAATGCTGGAGCATCATCGCCATGCATAATCACTTCGACGCCATCTTCACCAGTGTAACCCGTACGAGCCACGAACCAATCAGCGCCTTCGATGTCTGTTAAGTCAGCACCAACGAAAGGCTTAAGTTCAGCCAACGTATCTGCCCAGCTAGGTTTAGCTTGTGCCAGTTTTGCAACCGCATTTGGTCCTTGCACGGCAATCATGGCAAGCTCTGGACGCTCAGTAATATTGATGTCAAAACCTTCGGCGACTTTTTCAAATTGTGCCATGTCTTTATCACGAGTAGCCGCGTTTGAGACGATACGATATTCGGTAGCCTCTTCATTCATTAAGTAAACGATTAGGTCATCAATGACGCCGCCTTGCTCGTTGAGCATGCCAGAATATAGCGCTTTACCGACGGTTTTTAGTTTATCAACATCATTGGCCAATAGTTTCTGTAGCCAAGCTTTGGCATCACCACCTTTGATATCAGCGACGACCATGTGTGAGACATCAAACATGCCAGCATCGGTACGCACCGCTTCATGCTCTTCGATTTGTGAACCGTAATGAATGGGTAATTCCCAACCAGAAAAATCCACCAGTTTGCCCTCACTATCGACGTGAGACTGGTAAAGGGGCGTGCGCTGCGGTGCTTGAGTATTTTGAGCGTGAGTTTCTTGAGAGTGGGTATCGGTCATAACAAATCCTTATGTGTACATCAGTCGTACTCGGTAGAGTAATGAGCGATGTGCAGTATCATAGTAGAGAGAAGCAATATTGCAGGGTGCAAGCATTGCAACCAAGGGCGGCACAGAAAATAAAGATAGAGCAATAAGCCAAACAAACGCTGAACGTCGGTTTAAGCAAAAGCCCTATCTGTCCTGTGACCTGAGATTTTCAACACGAATCATCATGGTTTTAAAGGCAGCTCTAAAAAATATATAAAGAGCTTGGCTTTAAAAGACCTATCACTGATGATAGCGTATTTTCTCCCCTTCGGTGGGTAAGACGTCGTCCGTCCTTACCGCTCTCCAGATTTGTTATGCCCAATGCTTGAGTATGTGATGCACAAATGATGGCAGCACAGCAAACAAAGATGACATGTGCTTTTCAGTCCTTTTACCTGAGCGATTGGCAGGGTGGATGCGCCTTCGGTGGTCTGGTGGCAACGTGCAACGTGGTATGACCAATACGGTCTGATACAACAGTTGCGCCCGCAGACTCTCTCCTGAAAAACGCTTTTATTATGAAAGGTTCAGGGCGCTTTTACAAGTCATCAACCGCATTAAAGTGCATAATTTTGTCGAAAACGACATTATTGTCAGAATAAACGGTCGAAGTATCGATAAGTTGAACGCTTTAGTCTTTATGACAGCGCATAATTTTGGCATGGTTTACCATAGCAGAACGTAAAGCGACTACTGAAATTTAGCGAAATTATGCTAACCTACGCCTATAGTTTCTGATAGGTGGTCCTTATGCATTGTGATATTTATAAATTTTCCAAACATGACGGTATGTATGTCTATATTGCTCGCCCTGATTATCCTGATGACACCGACGAGCTGAAGGACTGGCTTGGCGTGTTACCCAAAGATTTCCGTGCTGGTTTAGGTCGCAGTAAGTTTGTGATGCATCTAGATTTAGAGGCGACACCGACGCTTGCGCGCGTTGATAAAGCAGAGGTATTGGCAAAGTTACAAGCGCAAGGATACTTTGTACAGATGCCGCCACAAGACGTTATGCGCCGGCAAGCAGAGTTACGTGCACGCGAAGCGCAGGACAATATTTACGACTAACATGCTTTTTTGCAACGATTAATAAGCGAGTTTGCAGCGATTGATAGGCAAGTACGCTTCGTTCTTTCTTTGAGTAAGCGATAAAAAAACAGGTCTCAGCAATGGGCAGCATGCTTTTTATTAAGAAGTCGTGATAAACTAGAACCTATCAAGCGTACATGTCGATGATGTATTCGGTCTTATTTTTAGTACGACAGAACGTACCATATAGCTATTGTAGCTACTGCTAGGCGCACAACGTCTTGCTAGGTTTATAAACGCAGGTAACTAAACACGCATGGACTGGTTAAAAAATATCGTAAACAGCTTACCGCTAGAAGCCATCAGTGATATTCTCGGTGAGATTACTATCTGGTGGGGACAGCTGGTAAAAGATGTGCCACCCGCAGACTTACCGATGTATGCGTATCTTGGTGGTGTCGTGATTGTGTTGGTATTGTGGTTGTTGGTCGCTCGCATGCTACCACGGCCGCTCGGTGGTATGAGCTGGATGATACTGTTTGCTGTGTTGTTGGCACCGGGCACCACCCTTGGCGATCCTAGTGTGATCGCGCCGGCGAGCATTGGTGTCGTCTATGCCATCATGATGAAGGATATGGCGGGCGCAGTTGCTAATATGCTACCGATACTGGTGGTGTTAGTGGTTGGCTTGTTTGTTGGTTTTGTCTGGCAACTTATTCGCGGCGCGTTTGAGTCAAGTTTGGACAAAGCACGCAGCCGTAGTGCAGAAGACACGCAGGCAACGGTTCAATTAACCACTGGCAATTATCTGACAGAAAATCCAAACCTCGTTGGACAGCCTGATAATGGCTCATTAGCGTCGCAGCCTAAAGCGGACGTCAATTTAAAAAAAGACAGCAAATTACCCAAAAAAACCGATCAGCTTTAACGGTAAAGTTGCCCTGATGAAGGTACTAGAGCTCTGAATAAGTAACAATCTGCATAAGCAATAATCTGAATAAGTAAAAAAAGACACCCGCGCGTGTCTTTTTTTATGTGAGCGTGTTCGTTTATCAATCCATGCCTAGATAGAGTAGTATGTTTGGATATTGGTGATAATTGCGAGCAACTGCGAACGCATGAGTATTTTGGCAATCAATCATGCTGTGCTAATCTAATTCATTATTTACCTTTCATCACTTGCCTTCTAATTCATTTAATTTATAACAATAACTGAGACTTGATTATGACCACGACTGACAAAACAAAGAAAAGCTTTACTGGCACGCAAAGCTATATTGCAACCGATGATTTACAACTGGCAGTCAACGCGGCGATGACTTTGCAAAAGCCGCTACTCATCAAAGGGGAGCCGGGTACAGGTAAAACCTTACTGGCTGAAGAAGTGGCTGAAAGTTTGGGTATGCCGCTGATTACGTGGCATATCAAATCAACCACCAAGGCGGAGCAAGGGCTGTATGAATATGATGCCGTCTCGCGCTTGCGTGATTCGCAGTTGGGTGATGATAAGGTTTATGAGATTGGCAACTATATCAAGCCCGGTAAGCTGTGGGATGCCTTTACCAGTAACGAGCGCAGTGTGTTATTGATTGATGAAATTGATAAAGCCGATATCGAGTTCCCGAATGACTTGCTGCATGAACTCGATAAGATGTCGTTTTATGTCTATGAGACAGGCGAGACCATCACTGCTGCACAGCGTCCTGTCGTTATTATCACCTCAAACAATGAAAAAGAGCTGCCCGATGCCTTCTTGCGTCGTTGCTTCTTTCATTATATCGACTTCCCAGAAGAGGACACTATGCGTCAAATCATCGACGTCCATTTCCCTAATATTCAAGAAAAACTGGTCAATGATGCGCTCGATATCTTTTATAAGCTGCGTAATGTTCAAGGGCTTAAAAAGCCACCATCAACCTCAGAGTTGGTCGATTGGTTAACGTTGCTACTGGCTGACGATATGGCTCAAGCAGAGCTAGAAGAAAACCTGCGCGGTGAGAAGTCTATTCCGCCGTTATATGGTGCACTGCTCAAAAACGAAGCCGATGTCAATTTATTGCAGCGCTTTGCTAATATGATGCGTCGTTAAGCGACAGACCATTTGTCATGATTAAAGCTCATGATTGAAGCCCATAAAACGGCTTCATTCGTCACCATATCAGCCAATAAGTGATGCGACTCTTATGTTTATCAAATTGTTCTATACCTTACGTACTTACGGTGTGCCGGTCAGTACCCGTGAGCTACTTGACCTAAATGCCGCGTTAGATCAAGGGCTGATGATGCAGACGCATCCTGAAAATCCAGAGCTGTCCACCTTTGCCAGTCGTGATGATATGTATCGGCTGATTCGGCTGTGCATGGTCAAAGACGAGCGCCACTTTGATAAGTTTGACCGCGCCATGTCAGATTATTTTGAAGGCGTCGACAGTCTCGATATGGATGAGCTGTTGGCCAAGCTGACGGACATTCCTAAAGAGTGGCTAGATCTCAAGCTCGATCCAAAAAATCTGACCGAAGAACAGCGCCGATTGCTAAAAAAATATGGCTCGTTAGAGGAGCTGATGAAAGCGCTTGAAGAGCGTCTTAAAGAGCAAAAAGAGCGTCATCAAGGCGGCAGTAAATGGGTCGGCACTGGCGGTACGTCACCCTTTGGAGCCTATGGCGACCATCCAGAAGGAGTACGCGTCGGCGGTGAATCGCGTAAGCGTAGCGCAGCCAAAGTCTGGGAGCAGCGTAAATATCGCAATCTCGATGACGACAGTCAGCTTGGTACGCGCCAAATTCAGATGGCACTGCGTAACTTGCGTCAGTTTGCCCGCACCGGTAGCGCCGATGAGCTAGACATTCATGAGACCATCAAGCGCACCGCCAAAAAAGGCGTGCTCGATATTCATATGCAAGCTGAGCGGCGTAATCGTGTCAAAGTGCTGATGCTGTTTGATGTCGGCGGCAGTATGGATGTCCATGTCGAGGCTTTAGAGAAGCTATTTTCTGCGGCTAGAAATGAATTTAAAACCTTAGAGTTCTTTTACTTTCATAACTGTCTATACGACTATGTCTGGAAGGACAATAACCGTCGCCATAGTGCGCCGATGCCAACCTATGAGCTGCTCAATAAATACGGTCGCGAGTATCGCGTTATCTTCGTTGGTGACGCGTCGATGTCGCCATATGAGCTGATGACGGTCGGTGGGAGCGTTGAATATATGAATAATGAGGCAGGTATTGTGTGGTTGAAGCGGGTACTGGAGCATTTTGACAAGGTGGCGTGGCTCAATCCTGAAGCGCCTTCTTATTGGCAGTATACCCAGACCATCATTGAGATCAAAAAAATCTTTGATAACAAGATGTACCCCATGACTCTGCACGGTGTTGAAGAGATGACCAACTATATGGCGCGCTAGTTATAGCGCAATCGTTTAGAGCATTATCCTGATTGCTCTAAAGAATAGTCGCCAACAGTATTATATTTGCATGTATAACAGACTCTAATCAAGCAGCCATTATAAGCTCATAATGGCTGCTTTTTTTGGCACAAAATAAGCGTCCGTTTGCAGCTTTGTTGGTTTTTACCAGAGTAGTAATCAGAGATACTTATTCTAAAAGCCTGTTACTTTAAAAACTTGTCACTCTAAAAGCCAATCACGCTAAAAATAACTGAAAATACTGATTCAGTATTGGTATGCGTAGACAAATATGATAAGATTCATTTTAAATATATCTTATAAAGATTTATGTCAGCCCTTCAATTAGAATTGCCAAAATGTTTGATTGATTTAGGCAATTCTAATCACCGCTGACAACTTAACTTTAACCTTACCCAAGCAATGTTATACATCACTAAGAGAGATATTATGGCTTCACCAAAAACGTTAGAAATCGTAAAAGCAACCGTACCCGTCCTTGAAGAGCATGGAACGGCAATTACCACGGTATTTTATAAAAACATGTTTGAAGAGCATCCCGAGCTGTTGGACATATTTAACGAAACCAATCAAAAATTGGGCCGTCAACAGACGGCTCTGGCGACGACAGTGTTAGCCGCTGCTAAGCACTTAGATAAATTGGCGACGTTATTGCCACAGGTCACCCAAATCAGTCACAAGCATCGCGCGTTACAAATCTTGCCCGAGCATTATCCCATCGTTGGTAAGCACTTAATCGGTGCCATTAAAGAAGTGCTAGGCGAGGCTGCCAATGATGATATCATTACGGCTTGGACGGAAGCTTATGATGAGATTGCTTCGGTATTTATCCAGATTGAACATGGTATGTATGAAGAGGCGATGTGGCAGGGTTTTTCACCTTTTAAAGTGACTGAAAAGGTAGCGGCTGCCACGGATATCGCCGCCTTTACGGTTGTGCCAGTGAACGAGCATTCAGAAAGTACACAAAGTATTGACCTGAGTAAATTAAATCTAACCGCTGGTCAATATATCACGGTCAAAACAGATCCAAAGGCCAGCGACCATGTTGCCCTGCGTCATTATTCTTTGTACTCTGCCAGTACCGATACAGGCGTCCAGTTCGCTGTGAGACGCGACAACCGTAATGAGCATCACGGTTTGGTTTCTAACTATCTACATGATGATTTAGAAGTGGGTGATACCGTTCTATTGTCGGCACCGGCGGGCGACTTTGCGCTCAACCAAGAGCTGGTTGAGCAAAATGAGATTCCATTGATATTGATGAGTGCTGGTGTTGGCGTGACCCCTGTATTATCCATGTTAGAAGCGCAAGTATTGACCAATCCGAAACGACATATTATCTGGGTTTATGCTTGCCAAAATGAAGCGCATCACGCTTTTAATCCTGAAGTGAATGCGCTGTTAGATAAGGCCGACCACGTAGAAAAGCATATTTTTTACTTCGAGTCTGGGCAACTATTAGATGAGGCATGGCTTGCTACCTTGCCTGAGCCTGCTGATATTTATGTCTGTGGCTCGATGCCATTTATGGAAAGTATGATTGATGGCTTGATGACATTAGATCATGGCGTTGATAGCGTCCATTATGAGCCCTTTGGTCCTAAAATGAGTCTGGGCGGCTAGTTTTTAGCTATTGTTGATAAAGAAAAAGCACTTGGATGACAAAATCGTCTCAAGTGCTTTTTTAATTTCAAACAATAAATGGTTAGTAACTGCTTAGGAAGGCAGAGGTATAAAAGGTATATTAATTTTTATTTTCAACCAAGCCAATCATCACACCCATCTCTTTTTTATCATGTGTAGCGATGCTGGGTGCATATAATGCCGATGCAATCCCGCCATCTAAAAATAGCGCATTTGCACAGTTTAAGTCATCTTTAAACAGCGCAGCAAATTGATAAAACGTCACAGGCTCATCGCTATTGACGAATTGGATGCTACCATCGCTGCAAACACCGGCACCATTGCGTAGCTTGAGTGAGGTGCTATCAGAGTTGAACTGCGGATGTATCTCGTTATTGATAACCAACATCGGACCCGATTGGGTGGCATACCAAGGCTGCGCTTTGCCGCTCTCAAGCTGCTCATTTAAAGCATTGCTTTCAGTGATTTTTACCTTGCCAGACTTATCCCACCACAGCACACCATTGGGCAATAAATGAAAATTGCCGCCTCCTTCTTTGGTATTTAACGCACGAATCTCTTTACCATCGATGACAGTATAGCCAATCGGTGCATAATTTTCGTTATACATGCCTGCATTCATGGCAAAACTAAGCGTTTGATTGTCTGGCAAGGTCGCTATTACATTGTCAAAGGTTAGCAAAGGTTGCTCGCTTGCAGACGATTGCCAAAACAGCTGTAAAGAGTAGCGCTCGCTATTTAATGCATTGGTATCGATACGGCAGATGCTATAAGAAAACGGCGAGTTTTGTGTTTCGCATGACCAGTTTTCTGTATCATTGTCAGATGCATCAGCACCTATCGGCTGGCAGGCACTAACGCTCAAGGCCATAAGCGCTGCCGCCAGTAGGGAGTGGGGTAAAGCAAAACCGAAACTTGGCATCAATGAGGTGTCTTTTATATTAGGACTATAGTCAGTGAAAAGTAATATCGATATATCATGTACAACTGATATCAACTTTTCTTGCTTGCTGTGCCTGCGCAGACAGAGGCTACAAAAAACTGATATCAGCAATAGCATCGCGTTTTTAGAAGATTTTAACGATATAATTGGGTCTATAATTTATAGGCTTGTATGGCTATTAGCTTATTATTTGCTAGCAGGCGGGAAGTCGCGAAAGGTATTATTGACATTACCAATCAGCCGACCACCATTAATTTCATTATACTCAGGACTACCCAGGCTTGCTTCTGTGGGTGCGCTGGTTTCTTTGCCTTTATCACGCGAGTCCTTGTTATAAGCAATCAACGCATCGTTATTGGCTAAGAAGCTATCGGGGTTTGCCATAACCCACATCTGGTTGAAAACGTCTGCGCGGGCACTATGATCAAGTAAAGCGCCTCTATCGGTAAAGTAAAAGAACTTGGATAATAATTTGATTTGGCCGTCGTCTAAGCGGCGAGCGATATGATAAGGCTGCAACTGACTTGGGTGTTCAAGTCCCACCGCTCCCACGATACTGGCGAGAGATTTGAGGGTGTTCTTGTGGAAGCTTGCGACGCGCTCGGCTTTGCTGGGGACATCCAGTGCTTTTTGACGATACGGGTCTTGAGTAGCCACACCAGTCGGGCAGGTATTGGTGTGACATGAGCGTGACTGGATACAGCCAACGGCAAACATAAAGCCACGCGCTGAGTTGCACCAGTCTGCGCCCAAAGCAATCATACGCGCAATATCAAAGCCGGATACGATCTTGCCGCTGACGCCAAGCTTAATCTTGTCGCGGATGCCTGCACCAACCAAGGTGTTGTGTACCAATAAAAACCCTTCAACCATCGGCATGCCGACGTTATCCATAAATTCAACCGGTGCTGCGCCCGTACCGCCTTCAGCGCCATCGATAACAATAAAGTCAGGATAGTTATCCGTTTCTATCATGGCTTTGACAATGGCCATAAACTGCCACGGTTGACCCACACATAACTTAAAACCAACGGGCTTGCCGCCTGATAAGTCACGTAGCTGCTGCCAAAAAGCCACCATTTCGCGTGGCGTACTAAAGGCCGTATGCGAAGATGGCGACACGCAATCCTGCCCCAGAGGAACTTGACGGGTATCAGCAATCTCTTGAGTGATCTTCTCAGCAGGTAGCACGCCACCTTTACCAGGTTTTGCACCTTGAGAGAGCTTAATCTCAATCATTTTAACTTGTGGATCGACCGCTTTTTCGGCGAAAGACTGTGGATCAAAATTGCCGTTGTCATCACGGCAACCAAAATACCCCGTACCCAATTCCCAAATCAAATCGCCACCGAACTTGCGGTGATACGGGCTAATCGCGCCCTCACCGGTATCGTGAGTGAAGCCGCCAATCTTTGCACCTTGATTGAGTGCCATGATGGCGTTGGCTGACAGACTGCCAAAGCTCATCGCAGAGATATTGAATACCGACATATCGTGTGGCTGCTGACAACGCTCACCGCCTACCATAATACGAAAGTCTTTGTTCTCTAGTGGTGCACTGATGGTGGATTGCAAAAACCATTCTTTACCATGAGTATATAAATTATCTAGCGTACCAAAGGCATTGGTGTCACTGACGTTCTTAGCACGTTGATAGACTAGTGCGCGCTGCTGACGTGAGAACGGTACTTGTTCTTTATCGTCCTCAAGCAAGTACTGGCGAATCTCAGGGCGAAAATCCTCTAATACATAGCGAATATGTCCAGCGACAGGGTAGTTGCTCAAGATAGCGTGCTTGGACTGAATCAAATCATAGATACCAAGTGCCACAGCCAAACCACCGATCACAATCAGCCACCAACTTACCAATAATAAGCCCGCTAATAGAATTAAAATCGCCGCGCCAAACGTGCTATAGCGAAGTAATAATCCGATAAAGTACGGCGAGCTGGTTTTTGGTTCAGGGTTTAGATTGGTACGAGATTCAGGCATAGCGAGGCTCAATAGTAATGATTGATATAGATAAGATGCTTACATTTGTCGCGTACATCATACACGCATGAGGTCATTACGTCGGTATCAATGGGTAACAGCTTGCCAAAATCACTTTCATTAGGAGCGGCATTAGTTCGATTGCACAAATAAGTAATGACAGTATATGCAATAAAGTGATTAAAAATAGCCCATATGTTACTTTAAACAGCAAAACCATCGAGCAGGGTAGCCATAATATTTTAATAAAATATCTAGATGAAGACATGCTGACAACTATTGATCCATTTGATGCGGTGCAATTGGCATATGTGATTGAGGTTTGTATCAACCATAGAAACCAAGCGGCGGCTGGGCGCTATCTGTACGCCAACTCCAGAACTCAGCTGAAAAGCAATAACGACAGCGACCGACTGCGTAAGTATCTGCTAAAGTTTGGGCTGAGGTTTGATGGGTTAAAACGATAATATTAAAAAGGATAAGACATGAACAACACAGGATTTGTGGCAGGGACTTTGATTCTTACAGACAAAGGTTTAGTGCCAATTCAAGATATCAAAGTGGGCGACTTAGTTTTATCAAAGCCTGTACTCTCCAAGCCTGAAGATGGTAGCGGTGACATAGAGTATAAGCCAGTGCTCAAGACCTTTGTGCATAAAGACAAAGAGATGTGGATCGTGCGTTTAGAGAAAAATAATACTTCGCCTTATAGATTAAAACCAGATGATGAAAATTTTGATATTCACAACTATCTGCTTGTCGATGAAAAAATTCAAGCAGCTAGTCCCATTAGTCATTTTCTAGCGACGCCCAATCACCCTGTTTGGGTCGTTGGTGCCATGGAAAACCCACAGGAAGATATTGATTTCTATGATCAGCCTCACTTTAAACGTGTGGACGAACTACAGCAGTATGAAATTGCTGTGAATACCGATGGCGTGATGTATACCGTTGAGCGTGTGCAACCTACCTATCAAGTCGCTAATGATAATTTAGAATTCAATCCAAATCATTACTGGTATCAAGAGCACTATCATGAGGGTTACTACGATGATTATGTGCAAGATGCCGAAGCGCATATGCTCGACTACAGTGAGGCAGAATATAAGGGTACGGGCTATGTTAAAGACGTCAGCTATTACCAGCAACACGGTTATCTCGACATTGGTATCAAAGACGAAAAAGGTAAAATACTGATAACGAACCACTTAAAGGATAATCAAGGCGCGCCTATCCCTTATAACGCAACCGTCTATAACTTTGAGGTGGCAGACAATCATACCTACTTCATTGGTCGAGCAGGACTATGGGTGCATAACACCAATGTGGTCAACCAGTCCCATAAATAATAAAAACAGTAAAAGGAAAGCTAATGAATAACAAAGGATTTGTTGCAGGAACGCTCGTTCATACAGATAAAGGATTAGTGCCGATTCAAGATATCAAAGTAGGTGACTTAATTTTATCAAAGCCTGTACTCTCTAAGTCTGAAGATGGTAGTGGTGATATAGATTACAAACCCGTACTCAGCACCTTTAAATCACCCAATAAGAAAAGTATCTTTAAAGTTGAGTATTTTAATGAGACCGCTGATGCGCGAGGAGAAAAGGGTAGCAATTATATCTTTTGTACCAGCAATCACCCATTCTGGGTAACTCGCCAGCCTGAAGATAAGGAAGGTGAATGGTTGTCGGCGGAGCGTTTACCAGCTGGATATCTAACGTCTGCTCATGGTGATACGATTGCACTTGATGATTACTCGTTTATCCCTGTACGCACCTTACCGAACTTCCCTGAAGGTACAGCGTATACTCAAAGTATTGAGGAACATGACTTATGGAAGACAAACGGTCTGGTTCAGTTTGTGAAATTTACGGATAATGGCTATCAGTATGTCAGTTTAGCGGATACAGAAGAAGCGTTCAGAGAAGAAATCAAAACTGTCAATCTGCAAACTTCTGATGCCAAGTTGCTCATCAATGAAAAGGCACCCTTTATTATAGACTCTGATCTTTATAAAACATTGAATGTCCGCTTAGTTCAAGATATGACTCCGTCCGCTCATTCTTTAGAGCGTTATATTGAGTTTGTAAACGCTCCGTTAATGTATGAAGGTAGGATAGTAAGAGAAAATAAGATTACCAATAAAAAGTCTCATGAAATAGCGCTATATACTATTGATAAATATGGTGATGCAACAGGATTATCAGAAGATAGTATTCACGAGCAGATGCGACGCTATAACGATGTCTGCCCCAATCCTTATGAAGACCATGTCTATAACATAGAAGTTGCGAACCATCATACGTATTTTGTCGGGCATGATGCGGTGTGGGTACTGGACGATAAAGAGCCAGCCAATTAACCAGCTCTTTAGTTTATATCAATAGAAAAATTATGACTGGCTGGAAGGCTTATATCTTCACCATATTACTGTTTTAAACCCCACCACCAATCCGCTCCGCCAACGTTTGCAATTTCGGCACTATCATTTCCGCATAATCGTCCGCTTCCCAATTAGCGCTTGGCACACTGGCATTAAGCGAATAGGCATGCTGTCCAGTGGCCACATCAAATACGCCAACGGCGACGGCCAATATATCGGTAGAAAACTCACCATCAGAGACGGTATAGCCATACTTTTCATAATGCTCTGCCGCGCTGGCTAGGGCGGTTTGCGCATCGTTATATTCTTCAACAGGTAAATTCTCTTGGAGATTACTAATAACGACAGCCTGTCTCGCTTGCGAGCTTGCCGCATAAAAGGCACGTCCAATGGCAGTGCGTGCCACAGGTACGGCGGAGCCAACCTGTAAGTTGACTGATAGGCGAGCAGGACTACGGCAGCAGGCGTGATAGCGCATTTCTCCCTCGACTTCGGTTGCCAAATTTACAGATACTTCATTGCTACTCGCAAACTGCCTTAGCAGTGGCTCAGCGGCTGCGACCATATCGTGGCGACTCCACGCAGTGGCGCTGAGTCGCACCGTGCTACTGCCCAATTGATACTGTCCGTGCTCGGTAAGACGTAAAAATCCAAGCGTGGTTAACGTATAAATTAGGCGTGTAACGGTTGCTTTTGGTAATTGTGTCATCTGGCATAATTGTTGATGACTGAGCTGCTCACAGTCTTCAAAGGCTGCTAATAAAGTCAGTCCACGTCCCAGCGCAGTGACAAACTGTCGGTCATTATCTTCCTTGCTTTGACCAATGACAGTAGTGATTCGGTCTAATAATGGCAGAGCTGTTGATACATTTTTTGTCATTTTATAATCGTCTGTGTTGATAAAGGGTTTACAACGCGGCTAAATTTTGCTTAAATAGTTTTATATTATGAAACTAAGTTTCGCACAGCGGAATTAAGAAGTCAATATCTTACTAAGTTAGTTCATATCTCATTCACTACTCGTCGGTCAGGATGACTGACACCAAGGAGCTCCACATGGCAACATCTACTAGCCCACGTTTTGATTGGGAAGATCCTTTTTTATTACGCGATCAGCTGACTGACGAAGAGCGCATGGTCACTGAAAGTGCTCGTCAGTTTTTTCAAAAAGAGCTAATGCCTGGTATTTTAGAGGCCAATCGCAACGAGAACTTTGATCGTAATATCATGCGCCAAATGGGTGAGATGGGCTTACTTGGGGTGACGATTGAAGGTTATGGCTGTGCCGGTTTGTCTAGTGTCGCTTACGGCTTGATTGCCAAAGAAATTGAAGCGGTTGACTCGGGCTATCGTTCAGCGATGAGTGTACAGTCAAGCTTGGTCATGCATCCTATTTGGGCGTACGGCACCGAAGAGCAAAGAGAGCGATACTTGCCAAAGCTTGCCACTGGCGAATATGTCGGCTGCTTTGGTCTGACTGAACCGGATTCCGGCTCTGATCCTTCATCGATGTCGACTCGTGCGCGTGCAGTGGATGGCGGTTATGAGCTGACGGGTAATAAGATGTGGATTACCAACAGTCCTATCGCGGATGTGTTTGTGGTGTGGGCAAAAGATGACGCTGGTGATATTCGTGGTTTTATCTTAGATAAAGGCATGAAAGGCTTATCAGCGCCGAAGATTGAAGGGAAGTTCTCACTGCGTGCCTCAGTCACTGGCGAGATTGTCATGGACAAAGTGTTCGTTCCCGAAGCCAATGCCTTCCCAGATATCCGTGGTCTAAAAGGGCCGTTTGGTTGCTTAAATAAAGCCCGTTACGGTATCGCTTGGGGCTCAATGGGCGCGGCTGAGTTTTGCTGGAAAGCGGCTCGTCAATACACGCTAGATCGCAAGCAGTTTGGTCGTCCGCTAGCCGCGACGCAGCTCGTGCAGTTGAAGCTTGCCAATATGCAAACTGAAATCACGTTGGGTCTACAGGCAGCGCTACGTGTTGGGCGTCTGATGGATGAAGACAATGCAGCGCCTGAGATGATTTCGCTGATTAAGCGTAATAATTGTGGTAAAGCGCTGGATGTCGCGCGTATCGCTCGTGATATGCATGGCGGTAACGGTATCTCTGATGAGTATCACATCATCCGTCACGTCATGAACCTAGAGGCGGTCAACACTTATGAAGGGACGCATGATATTCATGCGCTCATCTTAGGTCGTGCACAGACGGGTATTCAAGCGTTCTTTTAAGCGTTTTTAGTTGATACAACTGTATTTTGTGACGTACGTTATTGTTTTGCTTTTTACGAAGCAGTTATAGACAGTAGCGTACGTTTTTCAGTTGTTCTTCATGATTTAACCGTTAAGCGGCTAAATGATGCAGAACAGTTTTATGATCAAAAAATCAAAGAATACGCTACAAAATAAGGGATGATTATGACTGATAGGGCTAATAGGCCAGAGGGCGCGTTGCATGGTATCAAGGTACTGGATTTATCGAGAGTATTGGCGGGCCCTTCTTGCACACAAGTACTTGCTGATCTGGGCGCAGAAGTCATAAAAGTTGAGCGTCCACATATCGGCGATGAAACGCGTCATTGGGCCCCGCCAAAATTCAGCGATGACACTTCCGCTTATTACGCCACTATTAACCGCAATAAAAAATCGCTTACCGTCGATATTACTAAACCGGCAGGACAAGCCATTATCAAACAGCTCATTGCTGATAGCGATATTGTCGTTGAGAACTTTAAGGTGGGTGGTTTAAAGAAATACGGCTTAGATTACGACAGTTTAAAACAAGCCAATCCACGTCTGATTTATGCGTCATTGACGGGGTTTGGTCAGACAGGTCCCGACGCCAAGCGCCCCGGTTACGACTATATTATTCAAGGGCTATCAGGACTAATGAGTATTACTGGGCCAAGCGACGGCGAACCGCACAAGGTTGGTGTGGCCGTCGTTGATTTGTTTGCAGGCTTGCAGCTGACCATTGGCATTCAAGCGGCACTGCTGGCACGTCAGCATACTGGATTTGGACAACATGTCGATGTAGCATTGCTTGACAGTGCACTGGCGATGTTAGCGAACGTCGGTATGAATCATTTAGCCTCAGGTGATGTACCGCCAAGACTGGGTAATCAGCATCCCAATATCGTGCCTTATCAAGTGTTTGCTGGTGAGGGGGAGGCGCACTTTATCTTAGCATGTGGTAATGACAGCCAGTTTGCCAAGCTTTGTGACGTATTGGGTATTGATTGGCATAGCGACAGCCGCTTTAAGACCAATCCGAAACGCGTTGCCAATCGTGAGCTGCTATGTAATGAGCTGGCCAAAAAGTTCGGCGAGCAACCACGCAACTATTGGTTAGAGGTATTGGATCAAGCAGGCATTCCGTGCGGTGCTATTCATAACGTGGCCGAAGCTTTAGCCATGCCGCAAGCATTGGCACGCGAGATGATTGTTGATTTTAGTGAGCAGGGTAGTCCTGTTAGAGCACTGGGTAATCCCATTAAGCTTTCTGCATCACCTGTCAGCTATCGTACGCCGCCACCGCAATTGAGCGAGCATACCGATAGCACGCTTGCTGATTTGGGTTACGACAGCGAGATGATTGCCAAGCTTAAAGCGGATGGGATTGTTTAGTTAATGGCTCATTTGACTGTTTGAGACGTTTATTAAACAGCTAAGCCAAATGCTCCTCCTTAAAACCCAAACGCTGCTCAATTTGCTGTGCCAATTCAATCAGCACAGCACTGACCTCAGCATACTTAGACTCGTACTCTGCCTGCAAAAAACTAACCGCCATACCTGCAACGGCATTGCCTGACGCATTGCGAATATAAGTACCCAAGCAGTACATACCTTCGCGTAATTGCCCGTCATCGAGTGAGATACGACTGTCATGAATGGCGGCCATCTCAGTAGATAAGTCCGCAAAGTTATCGACACCGTTTGGCGTCAGTGGTTCAGGGAAGATACCTTCGTACAAGGATTCGATGGTTTGGATGGAGAGCGTAGACAACATCGCTTTGCCAGTCGCTGAAAATACCGCTGGCACGCGCACACCAGCACGGAAGGTAAAGCCGAGCGGGGCAGGCGCTTCATGACAGGCCAAAAATACTACTTCGCCCAAGTCAAGTTTGGATAAGGTAACGGTATGCTGCATGAGTATAGGATACTGCACGATGAGGTCTTTAAATAGCTGGATGACGCCTTGCTGCTGCTCATACTTGCCGGCCCAATACATCAGATAGGAGCCTAAATGAAAGCGGCTGTCGCTATCTTTATAGATGACATGCTTGGCCAGCAAGCTTTGCAAAATGTTATGGGTTGAACTACGCGGCAGCTTTAATTGCTTGGCGATATAAGCGGCAGTCAAGGGCTGTTGACTTGCTGTAATCAAATCTAAAATCTGAAAGGTTTTGTCCAATGCTGGAACGGCCGTTGTGCTCATAAGTCGCCTATAAAAAAGTAAAAACAAAAATAGTTAAGAGAATACTCAAAATAATCTGAATAAAGGTTGCAAATAGTGACGCATCATTCTTATAATGACGTCTCATATATAGAATTAATTTTCAGTATATTGAACAAAATACAGATGAGCAATAATTATTACTGACTGATCGTTTTAATTTTTAGTCTCTTATAATGAGCTTACTAACAATGAATGGTGTTGCCGTACTTTTAAAATGGCATAGTTTTGAGTTTTCACTTTAAATGGCCACATTATCAAATTGTTAAATAGCTTGCCCATAATAAATGCGCAAATCACGACCAACATGGAGTGTTACGATGCCAAAAAATACGCTAACCCTATCGAATTCAGAGCTACTAAAACAGCAGTGCTTCATTAAAGACGGCTGGCAAGATGCCAGTGACGGCGCGACTATCGATGTGACCAATCCTTTTAATGGCGAAGTCATCGGTACGGTGCCAAGCTTAACCAAACAAGACGTCGATGAAGCGGTCGCTTACTCTCATGAAGCGCAAGTATCATGGGCGGAAAAAACGGCCAAAGAACGTGCCGAGCTACTGCAAAAGTGGGCCGATCTTATTGATGAAAACAAAGAAGATCTCGCGATTCTTATGACTGCCGAACAAGGTAAACCATTGACGGAATCACGTGGTGAGATTGGTTATGCCAACAGCTTTATTCGCTGGTTTGCCGAAGAAGGTAAGCGCGTCTACGGCGATGTCATCCCCGCCAATCAATCACAACTGCGCCACGTTGTTTTAAAGCAACCGGTCGGTGTCTGTGCAGCAATTACGCCTTGGAACTTCCCTGCGGCAATGATTACCCGTAAAGCGGCTCCTGCTTTGGCTTCTGGCTGTAGCATCATCATCAAACCTGCCACCGAAACCCCGTTTTCGGCCTTAGCCCTTGGTGTATTAGCTGAGCAAGCTGGTATCCCAGCAGGCGTCATTCAAGTAGTGACGGGCAAATCATCGGTCATCGGTGAAATCTTAACGGGTGATGCCCGTATTCAAAAGCTATCGTTCACCGGTTCTACTGAAGTCGGTCGTACCTTGATGGCACAGTGCGCACCAACCATCAAAAAATTGTCTCTAGAATTGGGTGGCAATGCGCCCTTTATCGTCTTTGATGATGCCGATCTCGAAAAAGCTGCTGATGGTTTAATTGCCTCCAAATTCCGCAACGCTGGTCAAACGTGCGTATGTGCCAACCGTGTCTACGTACAAGCCAGTATCAAAGATAAATTCCTCGATATTTTTGTGAAAAAAGTTGAAGCACTTAACGTCGGTAATGGCATGGATGAGGGCGTTAATATTGGTCCTTTGATCAATGAAAAGGGCTTAGAAAAAGTACAAGCGTTATTAAAAGATGCCTTGGATAAAGGCGCGCACTTGGTCACAGGTGGTGACAAAAATGACGCTTCTCCGCTTAGCTTTAACCCAACCGTCATTACCAATATCAGTACCGACATGGATATCGCTGCTGAAGAGATTTTTGGTCCTATCGCGACGATATTCGTTTTTGACGATGAAGCAGAAGCTATCCGTCAAGCCAACGACACCATTTATGGTTTGGCCGCTTACTTCTATAGTGGCAGTTATGCACGCTCATGGCGCGTCACCGAAGGTTTAGAGTACGGCATTATCGGTCATAATACCGGTCTTATTTCTACCGAAGTCGCACCATTTGGCGGTGTTAAGCAATCAGGCTTTGGCCGCGAAGGCTCAAAATACGGCATTGAAGAATATGTTGTGACCAAATACTGGTGTTCTGACGTCAGCTAATGTTTGATTTCAACGCCGCACTGTAAGCTGTTCATTAAAAGCACCTCTTACCTAGCACCTAATGCTTGTTAAATGAGTGACCATCTAATCAATGGCGCTCATATTAAAAATAAAGAAAAGGACATTCCCATGACGACCACCAATCAATCATTACTTGCGCGCCGCAAAGCCGTTTTACCAACAGGACTTGGTGTTGCCTTTCCTATCTTCGCAGAAAAAGCCAAAAACTCTGAAGTTTGGGATGTGGAAGGCAATCGCTATATCGATTTCGTCGGCGGTATCTCAGTACTCAATACTGGTCACAGCCATCCGAAAATCACTCAGCGTGTCCATGAGCAACTTGATAAGTTTACCCATACTGCGGCACAAATGATTAACTATGAATGCTATGTCGATCTTGCCGAAAAGCTTTGCGAAAAAGCCCCTATCAGCGGTGAGAAAAAAGCGTTCTTTTTAACCACTGGCGCAGAAGCGGTTGAAAACTGTATCAAAATTGCTCGTGCAAAAACTGGTCGTCCGGGTGTCATCTCTTTCGTTGGTGGCTGGCATGGTCGTACCTTAATGTGCATGAGTCTGACGGGTAAAGTATTGCCGTACAAAAAGAACTTTGGTCCGATGCCAGGCCCTGTGTTTCATGCGTTATTCCCAGCAGAAGAACTGAACGTCACAGAGGCGCAGGCCCTGCATAGCCTTGAGATGATCTTTCAAGCGGATATCGATCCAAGTGAAGTGGCGGCGATGATTATCGAGCCAGTACAAGGCGAGGGTGGTTTCCATCAAGTGACGCCATCATTTGCCAAAGCCTTACGCGAGATTTGTGATGAGCATGGTATCGTACTGATTTTTGATGAAGTGCAGTGTGGTTTTGCGCGTACGGGTACGTTGTTCGCCAGTGAGCAGTTAGGCGTTGAGCCGGACTTGATGACCAGTGCCAAGAGCTTGGCAGGTGGTTATCCTATTTCTGCCGTTATCGGTCGCGCTGATATTATGGATGCGCCGCAAGTAGGTGGTTTGGGCGGTACTTATTCTGGTAACCCATTGGCGTGTGTTGCTGCATTGGCAGTGATGGAAGTCATCGAAGAAGAGAACCTGCTTGAGCGTAGTATTGAGATTGGAGACAAAATCGAAGCATTCTTAAAGGATTTAAACCTAAGTAGCATCGGTCATATTCGCCATAAAGGCGCGATGCTTGCGTTTGAATTAATCGACAGTGACGGCAAGCCTGATGTCGAGGCGACTACTAACTTAAAAGCCAAAGCATTCGAGCAAGGTCTACTATTAGCTTCGTGCGGCATGTTTGGCAACGCCATTCGTGTGATGGTGCCGCTCACCGTTGAAGATGAAGTACTGCAAGAAGGATTAGATATCATCAAAGGTATCCTAACGGCTTAATAAATATTGAGCCAATAGTTGATAGAACAGCAAGATTGCCCATATGGCACTCGCTTTGAGTACATTTTTTACAACGGCGCCTTGCAAGTCAAGACGCCGTTGCTGTCTCTACTATTTGAATCTCAAACAGGTATAGTCAAGGAATTTTAAAATCGCTATAAGGCGGCCGACCGCAGATAGTACATCTAGGGCGGGTAACACCGTAGCGGTTTAAAAGTGCTCTGGTAGTATATGACAGCTTGAATCAAAAGGTATATATGATAATTAGGTGTAATGGACATTATTCATGCTGTCATAGGGTCTAACGCTATATACTGTCTATATTTGCAAGGAATGAACGCCATGAATCAAAAAACTGCCCTTTTTGTAGTGATAAACACACCAAGAAGAATGGACGTAAGCTTGGCAAACAGCAGTATCAATGCCTAGCTTGCAGACGGCAGTTTTTAGGTGGCAACAGACTCAATAACCAAACACTTTGGACTGAATATACCCAAGGTAAACAGACTTACCAACAACTGGCTGATAAATACCACTGTAGTCTTAAAACCATTCAAAGACGCTTAGATAAAGTCAGTATCGAGTATCAGGTTAAACGACCAAAGACTGCTAATATCATCATGGACACCACTTACTTTGGTCGCAAGTTTGGTTTAATGGTCTTTATGGATAACACCACTAAAACCGTTCTTTATTACGCGATAGTCAGTCATGAAACTAATAGTGCTTATAAGCAAGGGATTGATCACCTAGCATCGTTAGGCGTTGATATACAAAGTATTACCTGCGATGGTAGACGAGGACTGCGTACGCTATTTACCGGTATACCTTGTCAAATGTGCCAGTTTCATCAAGTACAAATAGTGACCCGCTACCTCACTCGTCGCCCTAAGAACATCGCCAGTATTGAGCTTAGACAGCTCGCTTTAAACATAATACAGCTTGATAAGACAGCGTTCATAAAGCGCTTAGATCACTGGTATTTGACTCATGAAGCCTATCTTAGTGAACGTAGCATCAATACTGATACTGGTAGAACGTGGTACACGCACAAGCGTCTTAGAAGTGCTTATCGTAGTCTACGAACCAATAGTAACTGGCTGTTTACTTATCGAGAATATGAGCACTTAGATATACCAAATACGACCAATTCTCTTGAAGGGTTATTCAGTGAGCTAAAGCGACAATTGCACAGTCATCATGGGTTAAATGAGTACCGTAAGTTACGGTTTATTAAAGACTTTTTAGGGTCGAAGTCACTCAAATAGCATGAATTATGTCCATTAGCGACTACCTTCTACTTTTTAGCATGAATTTTGTCCATTACACC